>JAGRPO010000036.1 GCA_019449455.1 Betaproteobacteria bacterium
AATGAAGACGACCGGCCCCTTGGCGCTCGATCGGACGAAATTGAGGTCGGAGGATCCCCGTGGATGACGTAGTGAGGTCGGCGCCGGTGCTCGCGCCCGGCCTGCCCGCCGTCGGCGTCCGCGCGTCCATCGATTGCGCGGACGTCTACGCGCTGCCGGCGCGGCTGGGCACGGGTGCCGCGTTCCTGCCGCAGGCCGGCTGGTCGGATTCCTCGGCCGAAGGTGAGCGCTGGCTCGCATTGGGCGAGATCGATTCCCTCGTGGCGCCCGCCGGCGCCGGATTCGCAGCCGCGCTGGAGATCGTGTCGCGGGCCCGGGAGCGGCTGAAAGTCCTGGCGAGCCTCGCTCCCGAGCCGGGCATGGTGCGCTACTTCGGCGGCCTGGCCTTCGATCCGCGCCACGGCGCGAACCCCGGCTGGCCGGACGGCGAGGCGGCCCGGTTCGTCCTGCCGCGCGTCCTGCTGCGGCAGGCGAGGGGACGCGCCGAGGTGACGGTCCTCGGCACGCCCGAGCCCGAGGCGAGGCGCATCGTCGAGAGGATCCGCCGGGCGGCCGGCGACGACGCGCCGCCGCCATCGCCGATACGCGTGACGGAAACGGTGCATCCCGAAGCGCGGGAACGCTGGACGGGCGCGGTCCTGCAGGCGCTGCGCGCGATCGAGTCGGGGGCCGTGCGCAAGGTCGTGCTCTCGCGCGACATCGTCCTCGACGCCGACCGGCCCATCGATTCCTGGGAACTGCTGCGCCTCGTCCACGAGCGCGACCCGCAGGGGCTGCGCTTCTGCCTTCGCCTCGGCGGCGGGTCCGCGTTCCTTGGCGCGAGCCCGGAACGCCTCGTCGCGCAACGCGGCTCCGACATCGCGTGCGATTGCCTCGCGGGGACGATCGCGCGCGGCGGCACGCCGCAGGACGAGGCGCGCAACGCGGCGGCGCTGCTCGCGAGCGAGAAGGACGGCCGCGAGCACCGCATCGTCCTCGAGGAGATCCTCGCCGCCCTCGCGCCGCACGTGCGCGCCGTGCAATCGCCTTCGCAGCCCCGCATCATGTCGCTCGCGGAAGTGCTGCACCTGTGGAGCCCCATCCGCGCCGAGCTTCGGCAGGGCGTGGGGCTGGGCGAGCTGATCGGCGCGCTGCACCCCACACCCGCCGTGGGCGGCTCGCCGCGGCTTCGGGCCATGGACCTGATCCACGAGCTGGAGCAGCGCCCGCGCGGCTGGTACGCCGGGCTCGCGGGCTGGATCGGCCCCGACGCGGCCGATTTCGCGGTCGCGATCCGCTCGGGCGTCGTGCGCGGCAACCGGATGACCGCCTTCGGGGGCGCGGGCATCGTACGCGGGTCCGACCCGCACGCGGAGTGGGACGAGACCGCGCGCAAGGCAGCGTCGTTCATCCACCTGTTCGCGGAGCGCGCGTGACCCTTGCCGGCGGGGGCGCCGGCCCGCGGGCGGGCGACGGCGTCACCGTTTCCGCGACTACCGCGCGCGCCAACCTCCTGTGGGCGCGGGCGCTCGTCGAGGGCCTCGTCGCCGGCGGCGTCCGGCACCTGTGCCTGAGCCCCGGCTCGCGCTCCTCGCCCCTCGCCATCGCCGCGCACCTCGACCCGCGCATCGCGATATCGGTCCAGGTCGACGAGCGCAGCGCCGCCTTCCTCGCGCTCGGCATGGCCAAGGCGACCCGCTCGCCCGTCGCGCTCGCGTGCACCTCCGGAACCGCGGCCGCGAACTACCTGCCGGCGGTGGCCGAGGCGTTCCTCGCTGGCGTTCCGCTCGTTCTCCTCACGGCCGATCGCCCGCCGGAGCTTCGCGGAACGGGCGCCGCGCAGACCATCGACCAGCTCGGGCTGTACGGCTCGCACGTGCGCCTCTTCCGCGATTTGCCGTGCGCCGACGAACCCGGCTCGACGCCGGAGATGGCGGCGACGGCCGCGCGCGAGGCCTGCGCCACGGCCCGCGCGGGGCCGGTGGGGCCCGTGCACCTCAACGTGCCGTTCCGCGAGCCCCTGGTTCCCGCGCCCGAGGAGATGGCCGCGTGCGAGGACGCGTGGAAGGCGATCGCGACGAAGCTTCGCGCCGCGATGCAGGCGGCGGCGCCGGGCGCATCGCCCGCCGTGCCGGGGCAACCCGCGCTGGCCGGGCTCGCGGCGCGCCTCGAGAAGGCGCGCCGTCCGCTCATCGTCGCCGGACCGGAGGCCGTGCCGGCTGCCGATGCGCAGGCCGTGTTCGCGCTCGCGCTCGCCGCCGGCGCGCCGATTTTCGCCGACATCGCCTCGGGGCTGCGGGGCGAAGCCGTTCCCGAAGGCGTGACCTCGTGCTCGCACGCTGATTTCTTCCTGCGCGACGAGGCGCTGGCGCGGATGGCGCCCGATTTCGTCCTGCGCCTCGGCGGGATCCCCACGTCGAAGACGCTCGCGACCTGGCTCGCGCGGCACCGCGCGCCGATGGTCGCGATCCAGCCCGACGAGCGGCGCCGCGATCCGGATGGCGTCGTGGGCGAGGTCGTCGTCGCCCCCTGCACCGCGCTGTGCGAAGCGCTCGCCACGCAGGCCCGGCGCGGCGCGCGCGACGAGGATTGGCTGGCCGCGCTGCGCGCAGGCGAGGAGGGCGCGCGGGTTTCGGTCGCGAAGGCCCCGCGCGAGGCGGCGGCCGTGGCTGCCGCCTGCGACGTGCTGCCCCCGGGCTCGGCGCTCTTCCTGTCGAGCAGCATGCCCATCCGGTGGGCCGAGATGTACGTGAGCGAGCTCGCCAACGGCGTCGAGGTGTTCGCCAATCGCGGCGCCAATGGCATCGACGGCATCGTCTCGTCGGCCATCGGCGTGGCGAAGGCGAGCGGCAAGCCCACGCTGCTGGTGACGGGCGACCTCGCCTTCCTGCACGACGCGGGCGGGCTGCGCGCCGCGCGCGGGCTGCGCACGCCGCTCGCCATCCTCCTCCTCGAGAACGACGGCGGCGGCATCTTCTCGCACCTGCCGGTGGCGAAGCACACGGAGATCTTCGAGCCCCTCTTCGGCACGCCGCACGGCTGCGACCTCGCCGCCGTCTCGCGCGCCTGCGGCATCGAGCACGTCGTCGCCACGAGCCTGGGCGAAGTGGCCTCGCTCACCGAAGCGACCCTGTCCGCCGGGAAGGTGTGCGTCATCGAATGGCGGACCGACCGCGCGCAGACGGTGCGCGAGCAGGCCGCGCTCGCGCGCCTGTCCGGCGTCCACGCCGATCGCGTCGAGGTGGAGGGATTCGCGTGGCAGGTGTGCAGCCGCGGCCCGCGCGCGGGCCTGCCGCTCGTCCTGCTGCACGGCTTCACCGGCACGGGCGAGTTCTGGCTGCCGGTCGCCGACTCGATGCCGCGGCGGCGCTGCATCATCCCGGACCTTCCCGGCCACGGCGGCACGGATGCCCCGGTCCCGCCCGAGGCCTGGCGCCTCGATCGCGCGGCCGACGGCATCGCGTCACTCCTGGACGCGCTCGGCGTGGGGCGATTCGCGCTCGCCGGCTATTCGATGGGCGGTAGGCTCGCGCTTTCGCTGGCGCTGCGGCGTCCGGATCGCGTCGCGGCCCTGGCCCTTGTCGGCGCAACGCCCGGCATCGCGGCGCAGGCGGAGCGCGAGGCGCGTTGCGCTTCCGACCTCGAGCTCGCCGCCGCGATCGAGCGTGACGGCATCGAGGCCTTCAGCCGGCAGTGGGAGGCCAATCCGCTCTTCGCGACGCAGGCGGCGCTCGCGCCGGCGATCCGGGAGGCGATGCGCAACCAGCGACTCGGGCAGGATGCGACGCGGCTCGCGGCCGCGCTTCGCGCCTTCGGAACCGCGTTCCAGGCACCCGCGCACGGCGACCTTGGCAGGCTCTCAATGCCCGTCCTCGTGATGGCGGGCGAGCACGACGCGAAGTTCTCCGCCATCGCGCACGACATGGCCGCGCGCATCCCGAAAGCCGCGCTGCGGATCGTCGCGGGCGCGGGGCACGCCGTGCCGCTGGAGCGCGCGCCGGAATGCGGCCGCGAACTCGAGGAATTCTTGAAGAGGAGCATCGACGCATGAAGAAGAAGCCCAAGCCCAAGGTCAAGGCCAAGGCCATCGCCTGGAAGTCCGCCGGCAAGTTCGAGGACATCCTGTACCACAAGGCCGAAGGGATCGCGAAGCTCACGATCAACCGGCCCGAGGTGCGAAACGCCTTCCGGCCCACGACGCTGAACGAGCTCGCGCGCGCCTTCAAGGACGCGCACGAAGACCCTGCCATCGGCGTCATCGTGCTCACGGGTGCCGGAGACCTCGCCTTCTGCTCGGGAGGCGACCAGCGCATCCGCGGCGACAAGGGCTACGTGGGCCTCGACGGCGTGCCGCGCCTGAACGTGCTCGACCTGCAGAAGCAGATCCGCTCCTGCCCCAAGCCGGTGATCGCGATGGTCGCGGGGTACGCGATCGGCGGCGGCCACGTGCTGCACGTGGTGTGCGACCTCACCATCGCCGCGGACAACGCGCGCTTCGGGCAGACGGGCCCGCGCGTGGGCAGTTTCGACGGCGGCTTCGGCGCGAGCATCCTCTCCGACCTCGTCGGGCCCAAGAAGGCCAAGGAGATCTGGTTCACCTGCCGCCAGTACGACGCGAGGCAGGCGCTCGAGATGGGGCTCGTGAACGCGGTGGTGCCGCTCCGGAAGCTGGAGAAGGAAACGGTGGCGATGTGCCGCGAGATCCTCCAGCACAGCCCGCTCGCGCTGCGCTGCCTGAAGAGCGCGTTCAACGCGCATTA
>JAGRPO010000214.1 GCA_019449455.1 Betaproteobacteria bacterium
AGGGTTTTCTCATGCTTCCTCGAGCAGGCCGTACTTGCGGATGTTGCGGTCCGCGATTTCCTGGATTCGCCGGATCACGTCCTCGCGCGGCTTGGGCGAGAAGAGGTGCGCGTAGCGCTTCTGCGGCTTCAGGTACTCCTCCACCGGCACCTGGCGGCGAATCCTCGAGACCCCCGTGACTTCCCCGTTCTCGGCCTCGAAGACGGGGAAGATGCCGGTTTCGTGCGCGAGGCGCGCCATGCGGATGGTGAGCGACGAATCGTGCCCCCAGCCCAGCGGGCAGGGCACGAGGATGTGCAGGTAGCGCGCGCCGCGGAACTCCATCGCGCGGCGCACCTTCGCCTCGAGGTCGCGCAGTTCGGACACGATGGCGGTGGCTACGTACGGAATGCCGTGCGCCATGGCGATCAGGGGCAGGTCCTTGCCCTGCCCGAAGGTGTTGCCGGGACTGGGTCCCACCGCCGCGGTCGTGGCCGTGCGCGCCGCCGGCGGCGTGGCCGACGAGCGCTGCACGCCGGTATTCATGTAGCCGCCGTTGTCGTAGCAGATGTACAGGACGTCGTCGTTGCGCTCGAACATCCCCGACAGGCACCCGAAGCCGATGTCGGTGGTGCCGCCGTCGCCGCCCTGCGCCACCACGCGCACGTCCGCGCGGCCCTTCACGCGCATCGCCGCCGCGATGCCGGTGGCCACCGCCGCGGTGTTGCCGAAGAGCGAGTGGATCCAGGGAATCTGCCACGACGTTTCCGGGTACGGCGTCGAGAAGACCTCGAGGCAGCCGGTGGCGTTGGCCGCGATGAGCTGGCCCGCGGTGGCCTCCATGGCGGCGTCGATCGCATAGCGCGCGCCGAGCGCCTCGCCGCAGCCCTGGCAGGCGCGGTGCCCGGAGTTGAGCGAGTTGGTGCGGCGAACCGTCGACTGCACCGAGCGTTCGGTGTCGGGAAGCAGGCGGTTGCCGACCGTGAAGGTGCCGGTCTGGTAGAACTTGATGGGCTGGAATGCCATGGCGGATTCTCGGTTCGGTCGCCGTCTCGTTGCCCGGCGCCGCTATCTGATCTTGGCGGCGACGACGCCCACGTCGCGCAGCAGGCCTTCGGCGACGGGGCCGGAGTGCGGCGTCAGGCGCTCGCGCGCCAGCGCGCGTTCGACGAGCCCGTGGTCGAGGTCCAGGAAGGTGAGCGGCGCGAGCGTCCCGTGCCCCGCCGAGGCGAAGACGCGCGCAAGGGAGTCGCGCGTGATCGAGCGCCCGCCGAGCCCGGCGATCACCGTGTACACGACATCGGGATGCCCGGAAAAGGAAGCGCGCACGTTGGCCGCGACGATGCCGCCGACGCCTACCGCCAGGCACTTCTCGACCACCACGACGCGCTTGGCGTGCTTGAGCGCCTCGCGCACGGCCGCCGCGGGCCAGGGGCGGAAGCAGGAGATCCCGAGCACGCCGATGCGCTCGCCCTTCTCGCGCATCGCATCCACGGTGTCCTTGATCGTCCCGACCACGGAGCCCAGCGCCACGACGATCGTCTCCGCGTCCTCGGTGCGATAGTTGCGCGTGAGGCCGCCCGAGTTTCGCCCGAACGCCTGGTGGAATTCCTCGGCCCAGCCCGGGATCAGCTCCAGGGCGCGCATCTGCCGCGTGTGCTCGAGGTACCGGACTTCCATGAACGCCTCGGGCCCCACCATCGCGCCCATCGACACCGGCTTGGCGGGATCGAGCACCTGCCGCGGGTTGAACGGGGGAAGGAACGCGTCCACCTGCTCCTGCGAAGGCATGTCCACCCGCTCGTACGCGTGGGTGAGGATGAAGCCGTCCATGCACACCATCACGGGAAGCGACAGCGCCTCGGCCAGGCGGAAGGCCTGGATGTGCAGGTCGAGCGCCTCCTGGTTCGTCTCCGCGAAGAGCTGGATCCAGCCGCAGTCGCGCTGGCTCATCGAGTCGGTGTGGTCGTTCCAGATGTTGATCGGCGCGCCGATCGCGCGGTTGGCGACCGTCATCACGATCGGCAGCCCCAGCCCCGCCGCGTTGAAGACCGCCTCGGCCATGAACAGGAGCCCCTGGCTCGCGGTGGCGGTGTAGGCGCGCGCCCCGGCGGCCGAGGAGCCGATGGCCACGCTCATCGCCGCGAACTCGCTCTCCACGTTGATGAACTCGCACGGCGCGAGCTCGCCCGTCTTCACCATCTCGCCCAGCCCCTCGACGATGTGCGTCTGCGGGGAAATCGGGTAGGCGCAGATCACCTCCGGGCGGCACAGCGCCACCGCCTCGGCGACCGCGCGCGAGCCTTCAATCTGCTTGAGCATGTTGTCTCGCTTGCGCCTCGCGGCGCACGTGGTGATAGGCGTCGGCGGCGGCCAGGATGTTGGCCTCGGCGATCCTGGCGGGGAACTTCTCGCGGACCGCCTTTCCCACCGACTCGAGCGAGATCAGCTCCGTGGCCGCCGCGAAGGCGCCCAGGAGCGCCGCATTGGGCACCGGCCGCCCGATCCGCTTCATCGCGATTTCCGTGGCCGGCACGGTGAACAGGCGTTCGGGCGAAAAGCCCCTGACGAATTCCGCGAGCCCCAGCTCCCCGAAAGTGCGCGACGTGTTGATGAGGATGTACCCGCGGGGCAGCAGCCCCCCGAACACGTCCACCTGGTGCAGGAGCGTGGGGTCCTGGATGATGACCGCGTCGGGCGCGAGGATCGGCTCGCGAAGGCGGATCTCGCGATCGTCCAGGCGGCAATAGGCGACGACCGGCGCGCCCATGCGCTCCGAGCCGAAGCTCGGGAAGGCGAGCGCGTAGCGCCCTTCCAGGAACGCCGCGACCGACAGCATCTCGGCTGCGGTGACGACGCCCTGCCCGCCCCGCCCGTGTATCCGGATCTGGAACATTCTTCCTCCTCTTCCGCGCATGTTACGGGCCCCCCGGCGGCGGGATTTGCGAATGCTTAAACCCGCCCGGCGGGGGGCGGGCACCTTGCCTTGCGCTGGATCAAACGCGCCCGCGGCCCTGCAGAACAGAATGTGGTACCAAAGGCCAACAAGCCGGTGTCCGCCCAAAAGGCACGCGACTTCCGACTTGCCCCCTCACCCGGGGCACGAGGTCGCGATGCGTGGCGCGCGTGCGCCGCCGCCTCGATTCCCGGGAGCTCTCCATGAGTCCATCCGCCCGCCTGCCCCACGCCGGCCGCTACTTCGAGGTCCGCCTCGAGTCCATCGGCGGCCTCGGCGCCCATGCCGCCGGACAGGTGCTCGCCACCGCCGCGGTGCTCAACCTCGGCCTGAACGGCGCGCATTTCTCGTCGTACGGCTCGGAGAAGAAGGGGTCTCTCGTGCGCTCGTTCGTGCGCCTGGGGCCCGGGGACAAGCCGATCCGCACCAGCGCGCCCGTCGATGCCCCCGATGCCGTGGTCGTCTTCCACGCCGTCCTGCTGCGAAGCGCGGCGACGTTCGCGGGACTGAGAAAGGACGGCGTGTTCATCTACAACGCGCCGGCCGGCGACCACCCGGAGGAGCTGGCGGCGCTGCCCGCGACGGCGCGCATCGTCCGCGTCGACGCGCTCGGCATCGCGATGCAGGAGAAATCGCGCCCCAACGCGGTGCTGCTCGGCACGCTGTGCAGCCAGTACCCGTTTCTCGACGCCGACGTGATCCTCGCGGCGCTGTGCGCGGAGTTCGCGGGCAAGCACCCGGAGGCGGTCGCGTCCAACGAGCGCGCGTTCCGCCGCGGCGCCGCGGAATTCGAGTCGGTCGCGGGCCTCGGGCGTGCCGAAGGCGACCTGCCGGTCGCGACGGCCGAGCCGGCGTGGGGATACGAGACGCAGCCCGTCGGGGGAATACTCCCGGAGCCGGGCAACATGGCGTGGAACGACCTGTCCGCGTCGCGCACCGGAACGCTGCCCGTCCTGAGCGGCGAGAAATGCATCCATTGCGGCGTGTGCGACCTCGTATGCCCCGACATGTGCCTGGTGTGGGGCGACGGCGAGGAGGGCGGCAAGTTCGAGCGCGAGCTGATGGGCGTGGACTACCGCTACTGCAAGGGCTGCCTGCGCTGCGTGGAGTCCTGCCCCACGGGAGCGCTCGCCAAGGAAGTCGAGACCCCGGGCCTGGCCGACCGGCTCCGGGTACCGCTGTTCCCCGAACTCATCGCTTGAGGTTGACGCCATGGCGACGCAAACCCTGAACGCCCCCATCCGGACCGAGGAACCCGCGCCGGCCGGCCAGGCGCGCCAGAAGCTCGAATTCCGCAGCGGCAACGAGGCCGCCGCGCTCGCCGCGTGCCACGTCGGCTACCACGTGATGGGCTACTTCCCCATCACGCCGTCCACCGAAGTGGCCGAGAACCTCTCGAAGATGCAGGCCGACGGGCTGCACGAGATCGTGCTGGTCGCCGGCGACGGCGAGCACGGCGCCGCGGGCATCTGCTACGGCGCGGCCCTCGGCGGCGGACGCGTCCTCAATGCCACGAGCTCGCAGGGCGTCCTCTACTCCCTCGAGCAGCTTCCCGTCCAGGCGGGCACGCGCGTGCCGATGGTGCTCAACATCGCGGCGCGGGCCGTGTCGGGGCCGCTCGACATCCGCGGCGACCATTCCGACATCTACTACACGCTCAACACCGGCTGGATCGTGCTGTGCGCGCGCGACCCGCAGGCGGTGTACGACATGAACTTCGCCGCGGTGAGGATCGGCGAGCACGCGGACGTGCGGCTGCCCGTCATCGTGGTGTACGACGGCTTCATCACCAGCCACCAGAAGCGCCGCATCCAGGTGTTCGACGACCCGCAGGCCGTCCACCGGTTCCTCGGCGTGCGGCCGGACTTCCCCTCGCCGCTCGACACCGAGCACCCGGCGACCTTCGGCCCGTACATGAACGACCCGGACCTCATCAACAACAAGGTCCAGCTCTCGCAGGCGATGGAGGCCGCCCGCCGCGTCATCCCGGAGGTCTTCGCCGAGCTGGAGGCGATGACCGGGCGCAGCTACCCGGTCATGGACGCCTACGGGATGGACGACGCCGAGGCCGCCGTCGTGCTGCTCAATTCGGCCGCCGAGACCGCCAAGGAGACGGCAGACGAGCTGCGCGCCAAGGGCCGCAAGGTCGGCGTGCTTTCGCCGAACGTGCTGCGGCCGTTCCCCGCGGGCGAATTCCGGGAGCAGCTTCGCGGCGTGAAGGCCGCCACGATCGGCGACCGCGCCGATTCCTACGGCGCGGGCGGCGGCAACCTCTCCCTCGAAGTGCGCGCCGCGATCCAGGAAGACCCGGCGAACCACACCCGGATCCTGTCGCGCATCTACGGACTGGGCGGGAAGGATTTCTACGCGACCGATGCCGAGCAGTTCTTCCAGCAGGCGATCGAGGCGTCCGCATCGGGGCGCGTGGCGCAGCCGTTCGCCTACCACGGCGCCACGCCGGGCGTGGCCGGGCGCGGGGCGCGGCCGGGGCTGCCCCCCATCCGCGCCGAGGACGTCTCGCGTCCCATGGCGCACGTGCGGCGCGTCGAAGCGACGGGGCGGCTCGAAGTCGAGCTGGAGCCGCTCTGGAAGATGACCTCGGTTCCCAACCGCATGGGTCCGGGCCACGGCGCCTGCCCGGGCTGCGGCGCGTTCCCGACCATCCACCAGATCTACAACGTGCTGCAGGGCGACATCGTCGTGCTGTTCCAGACGGGCTGCGCGATGGTGGTCACCACCGGGTACCCCTCGACCGCCCACCGCATCAACTACATCCACAACCTGTTCCAGAACGGGGCGGCCACGCTCTCGGGGCTGGTCGAGATGTACCACGAGCGCGTGCGGCGCGGGGAGCTTCCCGCCTCCAAGGACATCACGTTCGTGATGATCTCCGGCGACGGCGGGATGGACATCGGCATGGGTCCCGCGATCGGCGCGGCGAACCGCAATCACCGGATGATGATCCTCGAGTACGACAACCAGGGCTACATGAACACCGGCGCCCAGCTCTCCTACTCCACGCCCATCGGCCACCGGACTTCCACGAGCGAGGTGGGCGCCGTGCTTCCGGGCAAGCGCTACCACCACAAGGACACCGCGCAGATCTTCGCCGCCTGCCACCTGCCGTACGTGTTCACGGCGAGCGAGGGCTACCCCGAGGACCTCATGCGCAAGGTGGCC
>JAGRPO010000215.1 GCA_019449455.1 Betaproteobacteria bacterium
CGAGCAGCAGATCGGGGGCAACCAGCTCACCCAGGACATCGCCCGGGCGTTCGACATGCCCCCCGAGGAGGCCGAGGCCGCCAAGCGGGTGGGAAGCCTGCCCGAGAACTTCGGACCCGATGTGCTCGCCCCGTTCAACGAGAAGATTGTCCTCGAGATCCAGCGGGCGCTTCAGTTCTTCTTCACCTCGACCCAGTTCAACAAGGTCGACCACATCCTGCTCACGGGTGGCTGCGCCATGCTCGACGGGCTCGAGGAGATGGTCGCCCAGCGCACCCAGGTCCATACCCTGGTCGCGAACCCGTTCGCCAACATGGCGCTCTCCTCCAAGATCAAGCCCCGCCAGCTCACCATGGACGCGCCTTCGCTCCTGGTGGCTTGCGGACTCGCGATGCGGAGGTTCGACCCGTCATGATTCGCGTCAACCTGCTTCCCCACCGGGAGGAGAAGCGAAAGCGCCGCCAGCAGCAGTTTCTCGGCATCGCGGTCTTCTCCGTCATCCTCGGCCTCGTCGTCGCGGGCGCCGTCTGGTTCTTCCTCGATCAGCAGGTGGAACAACAGCGCGCGAACGTGGCCTACATGAAGGGCGAGATCGGCAAGCTGGACAAGCAGATCGAGGAGATCCGCAAGATCCGCGAGGAGACCGCCTCGCTTCTGGCCAAGAAGCAGGTCGTCGAAGGGCTGCAAAGCAACCGCTCCGAGCCCGTGCAGCTCCTCGACCAGTTGCTGCGCCAGCTTCCCGAGGGCATCTACCTCAAGCAGATCAAGCAGACCGGCGTGAAGGTGAACGTCGTCGGCTACGCGCAATCGAACGCCCGCGTCTCGACGCTGATGCGAAACCTCGGTGCCTCGCCCTACCTGGAGAACCCGGAGCTCATCGAGATCAAGGCCACCCTGCTGGACAACAACCCGAACAAGCGGGTCAATGAGTTCAGCATGAACATTTCGGTCAAGCGGGCCAAGGCGGAAGAAGACAAGGGCTCCGCCAAGAAGGCGGCCGGCGCCAAAACGGCGGGGGCGACGAAATGAACCTCCTCGACGAACTCCGGACGCTCGATCCCAAGCAGCCGGGCAACTGGCCGTGGCCGGTCAAGATCGGCGCGTTCATCCTCATCTTTCTCGGCATCCAGGTCGGCGCCTTCTTCCTGCTCTGGCAAGGCCAGAACGATTCGATCGAGGCCGGGCGGGTCGAGGTGGACAAGCAGAAGCAGGCCTTCCTCGAGAAGAAGAGGCTCGCCGTGAACCTCGAGGCATACAAGCAGCAGCGCGCCGAGATCGAGCAGTCGTTCGGGGCGCTCCTCAAGCAGCTCCCGAACAAGAGCGAAATGGACGCGCTCCTCATCGACATCAACCAGGCCGGCCTGGGTCGCGGACTCGCGTTCGAGCTCTTCAAGCCGAGCCCGGTGGAGAACCTCACCGAGTTCTACGCGGAGCTTCCGGTCAACATCAAGGTGACGGGCAACTACCACGACCTGGGCGCCTTCGCGAGCGACGTCGCCAAGATGCCGCGAATCGTCCTGCTGACCGACTTGAAGGTCGACCCTCCCAGGAAGGAGGGGACGCTGAGCATGGAGGCGGTGGCGAAGACCTACCGCTACCTTGATGAGGAAGAGGTCGCGAAGCAGAAGAAGTCCGCCAAGGACAAAGCTGCCAAGGCCAAGGGAGCGAAGAAATGACGCGCTGGCTGCTGGTCCCTGCGGCTGCTCTCGCGCTGGTCTCGTGCAGCTCGGAAATCGACGAGCTCAAGCGGTTCGTGAAGGACTCCGAGAAGAGCCTGCCGCGAAAGATCGAGTCGCTTCCGGCCGTCAAGCCCTTTGAACCGTTCACGTACGAGGGGTTCGACCTGCCGGATCCGTTCAAGCCTCGCAAGATCACGTCCAAGGAGGGCGGCGGCGGCGGCATCGCGCCCGACCTCAACCGGCGCAAGGAGCCGCTCGAGGCATTCCCGCTCGAGCAGCTGAAGATGGTCGGCACGCTCGAGCAGAGCAAGGAGATGTACGCGATCGTGCGGGCCGAAAAAACTCTGTATCGCGTGAGGAAGGGCAACTACATGGGGCAGAACTTCGGTCTCATTACCGACATCACGGACGCCGAGATCAAGCTCAAGGAAATCGTTCAGGACAGCGCCGGCGACTGGGCAGAGCGGCAGAGTGTCCTGCCGCTTCTCGAAGAGACCGGCAAAGGGGATAGAAAGTGAACTCCAACTTCTTCCGCATGCGAACCCACGGCGCGCTTCCGGCCGCACTCACGGCGCTCGCTCTCGCGCTCGCCGCCCCGCTCGCCTGGGCGCAGGGCGCTGCCAAGAATGTGGTCGAGTCGATCAGCTTCTCCTCGATACAGGGCGGCAAGATCCTGGTCAAGGTGGGAATGAAGGAGCCGCTTCCAGCCCTTCCCCAGAGCTTCGCGGTCACCAACCCCGCGCGAATCGCGATCGATATTCCCGACACCACGAGCGGCCTGGGCAAGACGCAGGTCGAGGCTGGCGAAGGCGACCTCAAGAGCGTCTCTGTGGTCCAGACCGCCAACCGCACGCGGCTGGTGATGAACCTCGCGCGCAGCCTCACCTACACGGCCACGCTCGAGGGCAAGCTCCTCGTGGTGACCATCGACGGTTCGCAGGCCCCGGTGTCCTCGGCCACGCCCTCCGCCGCAGCCGCGTCGGGCACCGTATCCACGGTGTTCGCCGAGGCGGCGCCCGGCACCGTCCGCCAGAACATCCGTGACGTCGACTTCCGCCGCGGCAACGCCGGCGAGGGGCGCGTCATCGTGGATCTCTCCTCGGCCAATACCGGCATCGACATCCGCCAGCAGGGCCGCTCAATCCTCATCGACTTCATCAACAGCTCGGTGCCGAGGAACCTCGTGCGCCGACTCGACGTGGGCGACTTCGGCACGCCGGTGCGCTTCGTCGACACGTTCGAGCAGGGCGGCAACGCGCGCATGGTGATCGAGCCGCGGGGCATCTGGGAATACTCGGCCTACCAGACCGACACCCAGTTCATCCTCGAGGTGAAGCCGGTCAAGGAAGACCCGAACAAGCTGGTGCAGAGCTCGACGCCGGGCTACGCGGGCGAGAAGCTCTCGCTCAACTTCCAGAACGTGGAAGTGCGCGCGGTCCTGCAGGTGATCGCCGACTTCACGGGCCTCAACATCATCACCAGCGACACCGTGGGCGGCAACCTCACGCTGCGCCTCAAGGACGTGCCGTGGGACCAGGCGCTCGACATCATCCTTCAGTCCAAGGGCCTGTCCAAGCGCAAGAACGGCAACGTGGTGCTCATCGCGCCGACCGACGAACTGGCCGCCAAGGAAAAGCTCGCGCTCGAGGCCAACGCGCAGATCTCCGACCTGGAGCCGCTTCGCACCGAATCCTTCGCGCTGTCGTACGCCAAGGCCGACGACCTGAAGAAGCTCCTGTCCGACAAGGACCAGAAGATCCTCTCCAAGCGCGGCAGCGCCACGGTGGACGAGCGCACCAATACTCTCTTCGTCCAGGATACCGGCGCCCGCCTCGAGGAGGCCCGCCGGCTGATCCAGCAGCTCGACGTCCCGGTCCGCCAGGTGATGATCGAGGCGCGCATCGTGATCGCCGACGACAAGTGGGGCCGGCAGCTGGGCGCGCGGTTCGGCACGCAATCGGCCTTCGGATCCGGCAACCGCAATTACGGCGTGTCCGGTTCGCTCGTGGACACGGTCGCGCCCCTGTCGAACAACCCGCTCTCGCGCGGTTCCGCGGTGCTCACGCAACCGACCAACACCCAGTCCTTCGACCGCACGGAGCAGGGCGCCATCGCGCAGGGCGGGCAGCCCGACCAGCTCAACGTGAACCTGCCGGTCATCGGCGCCGCCGGGTCGCTCGCGCTCTCGATCCTGAACCTGGGCAGCGGCAACCTCGTGAACATCGAGCTGTCCGCCCTCGAAGCCGACAACCGCGGCAAGGTGGTGTCCAGCCCTCGCGTGATCACGTCGGACAAGAGAAAGGCCGTCATCTCGCAGGGCACCGAGATCCCCTACCAGACCGCGGCCGCCAGCGGCGCGACGACGATCGCGTTCAAGCCCGCCGTGCTCGAGCTCTCGGTAACCCCGCGCATCACCCCGGACGACCGGATCATCATGGATCTCGAGGTCAAGAAGGACTCGGTGGGTCAGATCTTCAAGGACGTTCCGTCCATCGAGACCAAGCGCGTCACTACCCAAGTCCTCTGCGACAACGGCGACACCATCGTGCTCGGCGGCATCTTCGAGCAGACCACCCGGACTACCGTCGAGAAGGTACCCCTGCTCGGCGACATTCCCGTCTTGGGCAACCTGTTCAAAAAGACGATCAAGCAGGACGACAAGACCGAGCTGCTGATCTTCGTGACCCCGAAGATCGTGAAGGAATCGCTCACGGTCCGTTGACCCGCAGGATCGCGCGAAAAGCCCCGGCCTTGCCGGGGCTTTTCGTTTCTGCGCTATTCTTTCC
>JAGRPO010000002.1 GCA_019449455.1 Betaproteobacteria bacterium
CGATGGAGCGCGGCGCGGTCCACCTGCCGTCGTATCCGCTTAACGAGCACCGGCAGGCGCAGACGTGGGCAATCCCCGGCACGGGACGCGAGGCCTGGGTGATGCTCGACATGGACCGGCCCGCCATCGACCCCGCGCGGGCGTCGCGATTCCGCCTGCCGGAATCGCACCGCCTGGTGCTCGTGGTCGACGGCGTCCGGCGCGAACTGGTCGCCGGCGGGTCGGTGAACCTCGACGAAGGCGTTCTCGTCTACGAGGGCCTCACCGCGTGGATGGGCTACAAGGTGTTCTACGACCCGACGCTGCCGTGGCTCGCCGTCGCCTCGCTCCTCGCGATCGCGTCCCTCGCGGCGTTCTGCTGGCGGCGATTCGGGCGCGCCGGCCCGGAGCGCGGCGCGTGATGGAAGCGAACTGGCTCGGGGTTGCGGTCGCCGCCTACGGCCTCGCCGCCGGCGCCGCCGCCGGCAGCTTCGCCCTCGCGGGCCGGGCATTCCGGGGCACCGCCGAGACGGCGGTCGCCATCTTCCTCGCGGCGGGCGTGGCCGCGCACACCCTGTCGCTCGCGCTGCGCTGGGATCGGGTCGGGCACGGCCCGTTCATCTCGATGTTCGAGGTGCTCTCGAGCAATGTCTGGAGCCTGTCGCTTCTCTTCCTCGCCGCCTTCCTCCGGGTGAAGGCCGTGCGGCCGGCCGCGGCGGTCGCGCTGCCCGTGGTCTTCATGCTCATGGCGTGGATGCTTTCCACGAGCCCCGACGACGGCCACCTTCCCGCGACCTACCGGACGCTCTGGCTGTACGCGCACGTGGGGTTCGGGAAGGTCTTCCTGGGCGCGCTCCTCGTGGCCACCGCCATCGCGGGCCTCGTCCTGCTCGACCGGGGCGGAGCCGGCGGCCCCGGGGTCGCCGCGGGGGGGGATGCCGCCGCGATGGAGCGCCTCGCGCTTCGCTTCGTGGTGCTCGCGTTCGTCTTCGAGTCGCTGATGCTCGTCACCGGCGCCGTCTGGGCGCAGGACGCGTGGGGCCGCTACTGGGACTGGGATCCCCTCGAGACCTGGGCGTTCCTCACGTGGATCGCGATCGCCATGCTGCTGCACGCGCGCGTGACGTTCCGGGTGCCGCCGCGCGCCACCGCGACGATGATCGTCGCGGTGTTCGCGCTCGCGTTCCTCACCTTCTTCGGCATGCCGTTCGTCTCGACGGCGCTGCACAAGGGGGCCGTATGAGCGCGCGCGGGCGCGACATCCGGCTTCTCGGCGCGGCGATCGCGGCCAGCATCGTGGCGCTGGGCGGAGCGGGGCTCGCGCTGGTGCCGCCGGCCCCGCGGCCGGAAGCGGCCGCCGCGGCTCACGGGACGGACGTCGACGTGGCGTTCCGCCAGGGAGTGGCCATGCTGCACGCGCGCCAGCACGAGCACGCGCTCACGGCGTTCCATCGCGTCCTCAAGTTCGCGCCCGAGATGCCGGAGGCGCACGCGAACATGGGATTCGCCCTCGTCGGCCTGCGCCGGCACCGCGAGGCGAAGGCGTTCTTCGAGGGAGCGATCGACCTGCGGCCGCGGCAGCTCAACGCGTACTACGGGCTCGCCCTCGCGGCCGAGGGACTGGGCGATCTCGAGGCCGCGCGCGGCGCGATGCGCACCTACGTCCACCTCGCGCCGCCCGGCGATCCCTACCGGCGGCGGGCGCAGGCGGCGTTGTGGGAGTGGGGCGCGCCCTCGCCCGATGGCACGGCGATTGCTGCGCATGAACATCCCGCCACGAAGGACCGGCATTGATCGCGGAACTCGGACACTTCGCCCTCATCCTCGCGCTCGCCGCGAGCCTCGCCCAGGGCCTGCTGCTCATCGCCGGCGTGCGGCGGGGCGATGCGGCCTGGATGGCGGCCGGCCGTCACGCGGCCGTCGTGCATCCGCTGCTGGTCGCCGTGGCGTTCGCCGCCCTGGTGGCGTGCTTCGTGGGCAACGATTTCACCGTGAAGGCGGTCGCCTCGCATTCGCACACGGCGCTGCCTGCGGCCTACCGGGCGGCGGCCGCATGGGCGGGCCACGAGGGAGCGATGCTGCTCTGGGCGACGATGCTGGCGATGTGGACGCTCGCGGTGCGCTTCGCCACGCACCGCCTGCCGCTCGACCTGGCCTGCAGGGCGCTCGGCGTCCTCGGTCTCGTCTCGTCCGGCTTCCTCGTCGTCGCGATCGCGGTTTCCAGCCCGTTCGCGCGGCTCATCCCGTCGCCGGCGCAGGGGCGCGACCTCGATCCGCTCCTGCAGGATCCGGCCATGCTCCTCCATCCTCCGCTCGTCATCGCCGGGTATGCCGGGCTCGCGGTCGCCTTCGCGCTCGCGCTCGCTGCCCTCCTCGACGGCCGCCTCGAGGCGGCCTGGGCGCGCTGGTCGCGCCCGTGGGTCCTCGCGGCGTGGTGCTTCCTCACCGCCGGCATCGCCGCCGGCGCGCTCTGGGCATCGCGCGAGCCCGGCTGGACCGGCTGGTGGTCGTGGGACCCGTTGCAGAATGCCTCGCTCATGCCGTGGCTCGCGGCCACCGCGCTCCTGCACTCGCTCGCGGTCGCGGAGAAGCGGGGCCTCTTCCGCCGCTGGACGGTGCTCCTCGCGATCCTCGCGTTCTCGCTTTGCCTGCTCGGCGCGTATCTCGCCCGCGCCGGCGCCTTGTCCTCGCTGCACGCCTTCGCCCCCGATCCGCGCCGCGGCCTCGCCATCCTCGCGCTCCTGGCATCGGTCGCCGGCGCCGCGCTCGTGCTCTTCGCCCGGAGCGCTGCGGCCCCCGATGGCCACGGCGCTTTCGAGATGATCTCCCGCGAGGCCGGGCTCGCGGCGGCGACAGCGGTCCTGGTCGCCGCGCTCGGCGCCGTCATGCTGGGCACGCTCCTGCCGCTGGTATCGGAAGCGGCGGGCCTGGGGCGGATCACCGTCGGAACGCCGTACTTCACGGCGGTGTTCCTGCCGCTCATGCTGCCGGGGCTGCTCCTGGCCGGGCCCGGGCCGCGCCTGCGGTGGGGCAGCGAGTCCCCGGCCGAGGCCCTCCGCGATTCGGTCCGCCCCGCCGCGGCGGCCGCCGCCGCGGGCGCGTACGCAGCGTTCGCCGCGGAGCGTCCGGGCGCCTGGACCGCGATCGGACTGTTCGTGTCCGCCTGGATCGCCTGGCACGTGTTCGAGGCGGTCGCATTCCGCTGGCGCCTCGAATCGCGATGGAGTGGGGTGCGGACCGCTCGTTGGCCCGAGGCGAGTTTCTTCGCGATGCACGTCGCGCACTTCGGCGTGGCTGTCCTCGTCGCGGGAATCTCCGTGTCGAACGGCTTCGAGCAGTCCTCCGAGTTCGTGCTCGCGCCGGGCGCCACGCAGGCGCTGGGTTCCATCCACGTGCGCTCGGACGGCCCGCGCGAGGTGGAGGGCCCCAATTACCGGGCCGTGCGCGTGCGCATCGTGGTGCGGGAAGGCGCGCGCGAGACCGTCGTCGAGCCCGAGAAGCGGCTCTACCGGACAAGCGCCCTTCCGGTAACGGAGGTCGCCGTCGATGCCGGTCTCGCGCGCGACCTGCACGTCTCGCTGGTCGAACCGGCGGGCGCCGGCGCCTGGATCGTGCGCGTGCGCGTCAAGCCCCTCATGGGATTCGTCTGGGCCGGGGCGCTCCTCATGATCCTCGGCGGACTCCTCGCCGTGGCGGACCGACGCTACCGCGCGGGCGTGGCGGCGCGCGGCGGGCTCGCGGATGCCGCGCTCGCGCTCGCCGGGAGCTCGCCCCGGTGACCGCCTTCGTCCTTCTCGCGGGCCTGCTCGCCCTCGTCGCGGGATTCGCCATCGCCTGGCCCATCCTTCGCGCGCGTTCGGCGCGGGGCACGGGCGCGAGGGAGGCGAACCTCGCCGTCTTTCGCGACCAGCTGCGCGACCTGGACGGGGCGCAGGAGCGGGGCGAAATCTCGGCGGAGAGCCACGCGCGGGCCATGGAGGAGCTTCGCCAGCGCGTCGCCGAGGACGTGGATCGCGCAACCGCCGCGCCCCGGGCCGCCGAGACATGGCGATGGGCGGGCTGGATCGCGGCCGCCTGCGTGCCGGCCCTGGCGGCATTGATCTACGTGATGACGGGCCATCCCGCCGCGCTCGACGAAGCGAATCCGCCGGCGCGTCGCGAGGCGCCTCACGCGCTCGCGGGCGCGCGGATGGCCGGGATGGCCGAGCGCCTCGCCTCCCGGCTGCGCAGCAAGCCGGAAGACGCCGAGGGGTGGGCGACGCTGGGACGCTCGCTCGCCGCCGCGGGGCGCTTCGGCGAGGCCGCGGAAGCGCTCGCGGAGGCGGCGCGCCGGATGCCGGGCAACGCCACGATTCTCGCGGAGCAGGCCGACGTGCTGGCGATGTCGCAGGGCAGGCGCTTCGACGGGGAACCCGATCGACTCGTCGCGGCGGCTCTCGCGGCCGATCCGCGCAACGTGAAGGCGCTCGCGCTCGCGGGCACCTCGGCTTACGCGCGGGGTGATTTCGCGGTCGCGGCGGTCCATTGGCGGCGATTGCTGGCGCTCGTCCCCGTGCAGGCCGAGATGGCGCGGCAGGTCGAGGCGAGCGCGCGCGAGGCCGAGCGCCGGGCGGCGGCGGGAAGCGACGCCACGATCACGGGCACCGTCGTCTTCCCGTCGAGCCGGTCGGAGGCCCTCAAGCCCGACGCGGTCGTCTTCGTTATCGCCCGCCCGCGCGATGGCAGGGGGCGCCCGGTCGCCGTCGCCCGCCTCAAGCCGTCGTCGCTCCCGGCACCGTTTCGTCTCGGCGACGGCGACTCGCTGCTGCCGGCATTGCCGTTGTCCGGTCATTCCGAGGTGCTTCTCGAGGCGAGGCTCGCGCGCGACGGGTCGGCCGAGCCGCGCGCGGGGGATCCCCGGTCGGCGCCGCGCGCGGTGCGTCCGGGCGAGCGCAGCATCGCGCTCGAGCTTCGGGCGCCGGGCACCTAGGATATGTCGGGACCGCCCCATGGCGATTGGTTTAGACTCGGCGCTTGTCGGCCGCAAGGCCAGGGAGCGTGGCGATGAAGTGGCGGTTCTTGGTGGGGGCTGTCGGGGTGACGGCCGCGGTTGCCGCGCCGGCGCAGGACTCCGCCGATATCAGGCGGCTCGCGGAGGAGACGCGAAAGGTGGCCGGCGATCTCGTGGCGCAGGTCCGCGGCGAGCTCACGAAGGAGCTCGAGTTCAGCGGCCCTCTGCGCGCGGTCGTGGTCTGCAAGTACACCGTCCCGGAGATATCGTCGAACATCTCGCGACGCACCGGGTGGCGCGTCACACGCGTCTCGCTCAGGCCGCGCAATCCGGCCCTCGGCACCGCCGACGCGTGGGAGCAGCGCGTCCTTCTCGATTTCGACAGGCGCGCGGAACGGGGCGAGAAGCCCGAGTCCATCGAATTCGGGGAGGTGGTGAGCGAGCCGGCGGGCCGCTTCTACCGATACATGAAGGCGCTTCCCATGACTCCCCTGTGCGCCTCGTGCCATGGCCCGGCCGACAGGCTCACCGGCACGGTGAAGGCGCTGATCGAGTCGGAATATCCCCACGATCGCGCGATGGGATACAGCGCGGGCCAGATTCGCGGGGCGGTCACCGTCAAGCGGCCGTTGTGACCCGCCGGGCGCCGAACATCGCGATCGTCGCGGCGTCCCTGCTCGCCTGCGCCTGCACGCCCGAGGCCGTGCCGCCGGCGCCGGTCGCCGAGCTCGTCCGCTGGGAAGCCGCGTCGCTCGCCGACGGACTGCCGGTGCGCTTCGAGGCGGGCGACGGGGCGGTCGTCCTGAACGTGTGGGCGACATGGTGCGAGCCTTGCCGGCGCGAGATGGCGAGCCTCGAGGCCGCCCACCGCAGTCTCGCCGCGCGCGGCATCCGCGTGATCGGCGTGAGCGTCGATCGCGACGTGCTCCTTGCCCGCGAATACGCGCGGCGCATGGGCCTCACCTTCACCAACCTGTCGGACCCGGCCCAGGCCCTCGTGCGGGACCGCCTCGGCGTAAGGCGCCTGCCGACGACGGTGGGCATCGGGGCGGACGGGGGCGTGCGCTGGCGCGAGGAGTCCGCGCGCGACTGGTCGGAGCCGGCCCGCCTCGCGTGGATCGAGCGCTCCGTGGCGCCCGGGGGACGTTGATGGCCGTCAATTCCCGCGGGCAGGACACCCCCAATATCCCGTCGATGTCGATCGCGACCGCGCCATCCTCCGCCGCGCCACCTCCCGCCGCGCCGGCGTCCTCGGTGCCGCCGGGGCTCACGCTGCGCTCGAAGGCCATCGTGATGTTCGCCGCGCTCGGCGCCTTCGTCGTGGCCACGCTCTTCTCGGTCGGACAGCAGCGCGGGCGCCTGGTCGCGCTGGCCGAGGAGCTGGAGCACCTGCACGTCGTGGAATCGGCGCTCGGGCGCGTCAACTCGGCGGCGGCGAGCGCGGTGCTCAAGATCAACGACGAAGCCGCGTTCGCGGTCCCGAGGGACGTCGCGAACTCCGTGGCGATCGAGATCGAGGGCATGGGCCCGGGACTGCGCGTCCTGAACGACGTGTTCCCGGGCGGGCATGCCCTCGCCACGCGCCTGGAGAGCCGGCTGCAGACCGCGCGTGCCACCTCGTCGCGCGCCGACCTCCTCGACCTGCGCGCCGAGGTCAACGCGCTCGTGGCGCGCCTCGGGCAGGTGGCGCTGGAGGTGCGCGCCCGCAAGGACCGGCTCTGGGAGGGCTACCGGTCGCAATACGACGAGATCACCCTTTCCCTCATCGCGATGACCGGCGCCGGGCTCGCCGTGTTCGGCGCGATCGTGATGCTCTTCTTCACGCGCCTTGCGCGCGACATCCGGCTCCTCGCCGACCGCGCCATCGAGGTGGTGCGCGGCCACCGCGGCGACCCGGTGCCGGTCACCCGCGGCGACGAGGTCGGCCGGTTGATGGATTCCGTGAACCACATGCAGGAGATACTGCGCAAACGCGAGCAGGAGCTCGAGGTCACGCGGCAGCAGCGCTTCCACCAGGAGAAGATGGCGGCGGTTGGCTCGCTCGCTGCCGCCGTCGCGCACGAGATCAACAATCCCATCGCGGCCATCCAGGGCGTGGCCGAGTCGATGATGGGCACGTGCGAGAACGCGCAGTGCGGCAATCTCGGCCGCAACTGCCACCCGGACATGATCCTCGAGCACACGCGGCGCATCGCGCAGATCACGCGCCAGCTCTCCGATCTCACCTCCGCGCGCTCGGGCGACCCGGAGTGGGTCGACGTGAACAACCTGCTGCGCTCGACGGTGAACTTCCTGAGCTTCGACCGGCGGCTGCGCCACGCGAAGGTGGAGTCCCGGCTGGACGCGGACGTGCCGGCGGCCTGGGCGGTGCCGGACCACGTGACGCAGATCGCCATGAACCTGTTGCTGAACGCCGCGGACGCCTTGGCCGAGAGCGCCGCCGGCGAAGGCTGCATCGGCGTCTCGACGTCGGCGGCCGGCGCGTTCGTGCGCGTCGAGGTGGTCGACAACGGCGTCGGCATGACGCCCGAAGTGCTCGAGCGGGCCTTCGAGGAGGCCTTCACCACCAAGCCCGTCGGGCGCGGCAGCGGCATCGGGCTGTTCATGTGCAAGGCGCTCATCGAGCGCGGCGGCGGGCGCATCGCGATCGGCTCGGTGCCCGGCCGCGGCACGCGCGTCGAGGTGGACCTTCCAACCGAACCCCCGGGAGTGCGTACTTGAGCATGCGACAGATGAACGTCCTCGTGATCGACGACGAGGCGGCGATTCGCCAGATCGTGTGCGAAATGGTCCGCTCCGCGGGCTACACCTGCGACACGGCCTCCGGCGCGGCCGAGGGCGCCTCGAAGCTCGTGCGCGGCGGCATCGACGTGGCCCTGTGCGACATCCGCATGCCCGACGGGGACGGCATCACCCTGCTGCGCAATTGCCGCGAGTCCGGACTGGACACGGTCTTCGTCATGGTGACTGCCTTCGGCTCCATGGAGACCGCGGTCGAGGCGCTGCGCGCGGGCGCGCACGACTTCGTCTCGAAGCCGGTCAACCGCGAGGAACTCATGCACCGCCTGTCGCAGATCGAGGCGCTGCGCGGCCTGCGCGAGGAAAACCGCGCGCTGAGGAAGAGCGTCGGCGGCCCGGGCGCGAGGCGCTACCAGTTCTCGTCGCCGGCGATGTGCGACGTCGAGCGGCTGGCCGGCAAGGTGGCCCCGACCGACAGCACCGTCCTCATCACCGGCGAGAGCGGCACGGGGAAGGGCGTGCTCGCGCGATCGATCCACGAGCGCTCGCAGCGCGCCGCGAGTTCGTTCATCGCGGTCAACTGCGGCGCGATTCCCGAGACGCTGCTCGAAAGCGAGTTCTTCGGGCACACCAAGGGCGCGTTCACCGGCGCGGACCGGATGCGCAAGGGGCTGTTCCTCGAGGCCGACGGAGGAACGCTGTTCCTCGACGAGATCGGCGAGCTGCCGCTGCACATGCAGTCGAAGCTGCTGCACGCGATCGACGAGAAGACCGTGCGCCCCGTGGGATCGGAATCGGCCCGGCGCATCGACGTGCGCATCATCGCCGCGACCAACCGCGACCTGTCGGCGATGGCGGGCGACGGCCGGTTCCGCGAGGACCTCTACTTCCGCATGAGCATGTTCCGCATCCACGTCCCGCCGCTTCGCGAGCGGCCGCAGGACCTCCGCGACCTCATCCGGCACCTGCTGGAAGGCGGCACGACGGGCGGCCGGCGCCTCACCGGCATGGATCCGGCGGCCGAGGAGCTGCTGCTCGCGTATGCGTGGCCCGGCAACGTCCGCGAGCTCGAGAACGTCCTCAACCGCGCGAGCATTCTCGCCGACGGGGAGCGCATCACCCTGGCCGACATTCCCGCCGAGCTGTCGGCCCGCGGCAACGCGGGTGGCATGTCGGTTGCTTCCGGACCGGTAGGGGACTTGCGAAGCGAGCTGCGCCGATACGAGGCGGGGCTCGTGTACCGGACCCTCGCGGCCGTGTCGGGAGACCGGCGCCAGGCCGCGCAGCGAATGGGGATCGGGCTGTCGAGCCTGTACCGCAAGCTCGAGGAGTTCGAACGCGAAGGGCTGGGCCGGGAGGCGGATTTCCGCCCCCCGAACGACACATAGGGCGCGCCACCGTGCGGTTTTCCGCGCCGGGGCGCGGAGAGCCGATGCAAGCACGCGACTTTTTCATTGCCGTCGCACTCGCCGCGAGCCTCGCGGCCGGGACGGCGCGCGCCGACCCGGCGCAGGACCATGCCGCGGGCGACGCCGCCTACCGGCGCGGCGACGTTCGCGGCGCGATCGCCGCGCTGCGAAGGGCCGCCGATGCGGGCCATGCGCGGGCACAGGTGCTGCTCGGCACCATCCTCGATGCTTCGGAGCAGGACGAAGAGGCGGTCCGCTATCTCGCAATGGCGGCCGCGCAGGGCGATTCCGAGGGTGCCTACCTGCTCGCCGCGATGTACTCGGCGGGCGAGGGCGTGGCGAGGGATCCGGCCAGGGCCCGCCAGCTCCTCGAAACGGCAGCCGCGAGCGGCCATCGCGAGTCGCTGTTCGCGCTGGCCGCGGCCTATATCGGCGGAGGCCTGGGGCTGGCTGGCGCCGACCGGGCGTCGCCGGCGGCCGTGGCATGGATCCGGAAGGCGGCCGACGCCGGGCACCTC
>JAGRPO010000216.1 GCA_019449455.1 Betaproteobacteria bacterium
CGACGAGCTGAAGAAGGCCCTTTCGGACTTCGTGATGCAGCACACGCCCACGGTCGCGGGCACGGGCGAGGTGGACACCCAGCCCACGCTCGGCTTCCAGCGCGTCATCCAGCGCGCCATCCTGCACGTCCAGTCGTCCGGAAAGAAGGAAGTCACCGGCGCCAACGTGCTCGTGGCCATCTACGGCGAGAAGGACTCGCACGCCGTCTATTTCCTGCACCAGCAGGGTGTCTCCCGGCTCGACGTGGTGAATTTCATCTCCCACGGCATCACCAAGAATCCGCAGGCGGGCGGTCGCGAGGAGGGGGAGGCCGCCGAGGAAGGCCAGGAGGCCCCGGGCGCCGGCGGCGCCCTGGAGAGCTTCACCCAGAACCTCAACCAGCTCGCGATCGACGGCAAGATCGACCCGCTCATCGGCCGCGAGGGCGAGCTCGAGCGCGTGATCCAGATCCTCTGCCGCCGCCGCAAGAACAACCCGCTTCTCGTGGGGGAGGCCGGCGTGGGCAAGACCGCCATCGCCGAGGGGCTCGCCAAGCGCGTGATCGACGGGCTGGTGCCGGAGGTCCTCGCCAAGGCCCAGGTGTACGCCCTGGACATGGGCGCGCTGCTCGCGGGCACGAAGTACCGCGGCGACTTCGAGCAGCGCCTGAAGGCGGTGTTGAAGCAGCTCGTCGAGAACCCGAACGCGATCCTCTTCATCGACGAGATCCACACGCTCATCGGGGCGGGCAGCGCCTCGGGCGGCACGCTGGACGCCTCCAACCTGCTCAAACCGGCGCTCTCGTCGGGCGCGCTCAAGTGCATCGGCGCCACCACGTACAACGAGTTCCGCGGCATCTTCGAGAAGGACCACGCGCTTTCGCGCCGCTTCCAGAAGATCGACGTGAACGAGCCGTCCATCCAGGAGACGGTCGAGATCCTGCGCGGCCTCAAGTCCCGCTTCGAGTCGCACCACGGCGTGAAGTACACGGCGAACGCGCTCACGACGGCCGCCGAGCTCGCTGCCCGCTACATCAACGACCGCCACCTCCCGGACAAGGCGATCGACGTGATCGACGAGGCCGGGGCCCTGCAGCGCATCCTGCCCAAGTCGAAGCAAAAGAAGGTGATCGGCAAGCCCGAGATCGAGGAGATCATCGCGAAGATCGCGCGCATCCCCGCGCGCAGCGTCTCCTCGGACGACCGCACGCAGCTGAGGAACCTCGACCGCGACCTCAGGGCGACCGTCTTCGGTCAGGACGCGGCCATCGAGGCGCTTTCGGCGGCGATCAAGATGGCGCGCTCCGGCCTGGGCAATCCCCAGAAGCCGATCGGCTCGTTCCTCTTCTCCGGCCCGACGGGCGTGGGCAAGACCGAGGTCGCGCGCCAGCTCGCGTTCATCATGGGCGTGGAGCTCGTGCGCTTCGACATGTCCGAGTACATGGAGCGCCACGCGGTCTCCCGCCTCATCGGCGCCCCCCCGGGCTACGTGGGATTCGACCAGGGCGGGCTTCTCACCGAGGCGATCACCAAGCACCCGTACTCGGTGCTGCTGCTCGACGAGATCGAGAAGGCGCACCCGGACATCTTCAACATCCTGCTTCAGGTGATGGACCACGGAACGCTCACGGACAACAACGGCCGCAAGGCCGATTTCCGCAACGTCGTGATCGTCATGACGACGAACGCGGGCGCCGAGGGGCTCTCGAAGAACGCGATCGGCTTCGCCACCGACCGCAAGACCGGCGACGAGATGGCCGAGATCAAGCGCCTCTTCACGCCGGAGTTCCGCAACCGCCTCGATGCGGTCATCTCCTTTGCCGCGCTCGACGAGGCGGTCATCCTTCGCGTGGTGGACAAGTTCCTCATGCAGCTCGAGGCGCAGCTCGCCGAGAAGAAGGTCGAGGCGCAGTTCTCCGAGGAGCTCAAGAAGTACCTGGCGAAGAACGGGTTCGATCCGCTCATGGGCGCTCGCCCGATGGCGAGGCTCATCCAGGACACGATCCGGCGGGCGCTCGCCGACGAGCTCCTGTTCGGGCGGCTGGCGAACGGCGGGCGGGTCACGATCGACGTGGACGGCGAGGGCAAGGTGAAGCTCGACATCGCCACCGCCGCGCCGTCCGGCGAGCCGGTTCCGGCCGCCGGCTGACGGCAGGGGCGCCCTCGCGCCCCGCTGGCCCCCCCGGGGGCCAGCGGATGCCCCGCGACGCGACTTACTACCTCCAAGGGGTTATACCCCCCTGCCCGAAGGGGCAGGTTTACAGGCGCTACCCCCCCGGATACTCTCGGAAGGCGCCAATAACCCCAGGAGGAGCAAGTCCAATGATCGCAATCGCACGGTACCTAGCGGCGGCGGCAGCTACGCTGGCGGCCGGCTTAGCCGTCGCCCAGCAGCCCGCGCCGCCCGCCTTCGCCCCATCCAATCTCTCGCCGGCCGGCGTCCGATCCCTCGCCGCCAACTGCGCCGCCTGCCATGGCACGAACGGCAAGCCCGCGGCGGGCTCCACGCTCGCCGGGCTGGCCGGCAAGCCCCGCAACGAGCTGCTGACGGCGATGTCGCAGTTCAAGCTGGGCACGAAGCCGGCCACGGTCATGCACCAGCTCTCCAAGGGCTACTCGGACGCGGAGCTTGCGGCTCTCGCCGACTACTTCTCCAAGCAGTCCCGCTAGGCCACAGGAGACATCACATGAGCATGCAAAGAAGGGATTTCCTCAAGGCGGGTGCCGCCGCGGCGGCAGCGGCGGGCCTCGCGGGCTGCGCGGGCCTTCCCGGCGGCGGGTCCAGGGCGCGGGTGGTCGTGGTCGGCGGCGGATACGGCGGCGCCACGGCGGCCAAGTACCTGCGGCTGTTCGACCCCTCGATCGATGTCGTGCTGGTCGAGCCGAACGAGGCGTTCGTCTCCTGCCCGATCTCCAACCTCGTCCTCGGCGGCTTCAGGACGATGGCCTCCATCACGACGCCGTACACGGGCCTCGTGAACAACCACGGCGTGCGCATCGTGCGCGACATGGTGACCGCCATCGACACGGACAAGAAGCAGGTGCGGCTCGCGAAGGGCGAGGCCCTCGCCTACGACCGCGTGATCGTGTCGCCCGGCGTCGACTTCATCGCTGGCGCGATTCCCGCGCTCGAGCGTCCGGACGCGCAGGCGCGCGTCCTGCACGCGTGGAAGGCCGGCCCGCAGACGGTGGCGCTGCGCCGCCAGCTCGAGGAGATGCGCGACGGCGGCGTCTACGTCCTGTCGATTCCCGAGGCGCCGTATCGTTGCCCTCCGGGGCCGTACGAGCGCGCCTGCCAGGTCGCGGCGTATTTCAAGGCGAAGAAGCCGAGGTCGAAGGTGCTGGTCCTCGACGCCAACCCCGACGTCACGTCGAAGGGGCCGCTCTTCAAGAAGGCCTGGGCGGAGCTGTACAAGGGCATGGTGGAGTACCGCGGGAACAGCAAGGCGATCGACGTCGACCTGCGCACGGGCGCCGTCAAGCTGGACCTCGACGACGTGAAGGGCGATGTCCTCAACGTCATCCCGCCCATGAAGGCCGGCAAGGTGGCCGACCCGTTCGTCACCGCCAACAAGCGCTGGTGCGAGGTCGACTGGCTCACGTTCGAGTCCAAGGCCGCCAAGGGCGTGCACGTGCTGGGGGATTCGACGCTCAGCGCCCCGCTCATGCCCAAGTCGGGGCACATGGCCAACGCGCAAGGCAAGGCCTGCGCCGCGGCGGTGGTGGCGTTGCTCAACGGCGAGTCGCCGAACCCGGCACCGACCCTCTCCAACACCTGCTACAGCTTCGTGTCCGACACCGAAGTCGTGCACGTGGCCTCGGTCCACAAGTACGACGTCGCGGCGCGCACCTTCAAGACCGTTCCCGGCTCCGGAGGCGTCTCCTCCGGCCGCAACGAGCTCGAGGCGGGCTACGCGCTAAATTGGGCGCGCAACATCTGGGCCGACACCCTCTCCTGAGGGCCGTCTCCCGAAAGGCGAGCGGGCCGCCCTCGGGCGGCCCGTTTCGCATCGGGGTTCGGGGAATACGCCCGTCCGCCGCCTTGTTGACCGCGTAGACTTCAGGTAAATGAAGCGTTTCCATGACCGCTTTGCGAGCCCGGAACCGTGGCGAGCAAGGCGCCAGGCACCGATGACCAGAAAGCGACTGCTAGTCCTCTTTCCCGACGAATGGGACCGCTCGATGGCGGCCCGCCGGAGACAGGACCACGATTTCCTGTTCGAAGGCTTCGACCTCTTCCGCTTCCCCGAGAATGCGCGCCTCTTCACGTTCGACGTGATGCGTTTCGTCGAACGGCTGGCGCGCCGCTACGCGAACGCCGGCCTGGACGGGATACTCACCTCCGACGAGCAGTTCGGGCCCGTGGCCGCGTCCCTGCTGGGAAGGCGCCTGGGCATCGCCCATACGCCCCTCGAAGCGGTGCTCTCGGCCCAGCACAAGTACTACGCGCGCCTCGCCTTCGAGAAGTCGCTCCCGGAGTGCAATCCCCGGTTCGGCCTGATCGGGCGCGACTTCCGCCGCACGCGCGAAATGCCGCTCGCCTTCCCGTTCTACGTGAAGCCGGTCAAGGCGGCCTTCTCGGTGCTTGCGCGGCGCGTCGACTCCTTCGAGGCCCTCGAGCGCCATGCGCGCTTCTCGTGGCTGGAGCAGGCGATCATCGAGCGGCTGGTGAAGCCCTTCGGCGACGTGATGCGCCTGCACTCGGACTTCGAGGTCGGGCCCTTCAGCCTGCTCGCGGAGGAGCTGGTCGACGGGGCGCAGGTCACCGTGAACGGGTTCGCCCGCGGCGGCGACGTGACCATGCTCGGCGTGGTCGACTCGATCATGTACGCGGGCACGGACCAGTTCCAGCGTTTCCAGTATCCGTCGGCCCTCCCGCTCGAGTGGCAATCGGGCGCCGAGGAGGTCGCGCGCCGGGCGCTCGCGGCGGTCGGGTTCACGCACGGGATGTTCAACGTGGAGCTTCGCCTTTGCACGGCAACGGGCCGCGCGAAGGTGATCGAGATCAATCCGAGGGCGGCGGGGCAGTTCTACGACCTCTTCGAGCGCGTGGACGGCTACAACCTCTTCGATGCGCTCGTCGCCCTGGAGACGGGCGAGGCGCCGGACATCCGCCACCGCGAGGGGCGCGACGCGCACGCGGCGAGCTTCGTGATGCGCGACCTCGCCGGGGACGGGCTGGGGCGCTGGCCGGCCCGGGGCGAGATCGGGCGGCTGCGCGCGCGCCACCCCGAGGCGAGGATCATGGTCTACCCGAAGCGCGGGGCCGACCTTCGCCGCGAGATGAAGTGGCTGGGCAGTTACCGGTACGGCGTGGTGAACCTGGGAGCCGGCTCGCAGGGCGAGCTCTTCGCCGCCTACGCGAGGATCTACCGCGACATCGCGTTCCATCCGCGGGACCACGAAGTCCCGGGCACCTTCGAGGAGCTGGGAGAGCCGGCGGCCGACTAGGGCGCCACGGGTCGGTCGCGCAGCCAGGCGGCGTCGAAGTGCGGGTTCGTCTTCGAGGAGAGGACGTGGTCGCGCCAGGCGCCGTCGATGAACAGGTACTCGCGGGCGAAGCCCTCGGGAACGAACCCCAGCCGTGCCAGGAGCCGGGCGCTGCGCGCGTTCTCTGGGCGGTAGTTGGCCATGACGCGGTGAAGGCGAAGCTCCCGGAAAGCGTAGTCGATCGTGGCCGAAAGGGCTTCGTGCATCAGGCCGCGCCCCTCGCGGCCCCGGGCCACCTGGTAGCCCAGCACGCAGGCGCGGAAGGGGCCTTTCGCGATCTGGGTGAAATTGCAGGTCCCCACGACCTCCGGCGCCGGCGCGGCGCGCTCGAGCATCACCCACCGCGCGCTCGCGCCCGCCCCGAACTCGCGCTCGTAGGCGGGCAGCAGCTTCGCCCAGTGGCCCGCGCCGAAGCCGCCGTCCGGCGGCGGCGGCGACCAGCGGTCGAGGTGGCCGGCGAAGTTCTCCGCGAAAAAGCGCGCGAGCGGCTCCTCGAGCCCCGGCCGGGCGATGACGAGCCGCAACCGCTCGGTCTCGATCTCGGGGAAGGTCACGGCCGCGCCCTTCGGTACGTCACGCCGTGAACACGCGCCAGTGCTGCGGCCAGCCCTCGGTGGGGGATCGCTTGAAGCCGCTCTTGGCGAACAAGTGCCAGCGGCCGATCACGTACGCGATGAGGGTCGTCGCGTAGGCGCCCACGTCCCAGTCGGCCGGGAGCTGCCCCGCGGTGACCGCCAGCCGCGCGCTCTGCCGCAGGCTCGCCTCCAGGCGGTCGATGAGCTGGTTCACGCGCAGCTGCAGGCGCTCGTCCTCGTGCACCAGCGCGTCGCCGGTGAGCACGCGCGTCATTCCCGGGTTCTTCTGCGCGAAGCCCAGCAGCGCGATGAGCGTGGACTCGACCTGCTTCATCGCGTCCTTCTCGTCGGCCTGGATGCGGTTCACGAGGGAGAAGAGCGTCTGCTCGATGAACTCGATGAGCCCCTCGAACATCTGCGCCTTGCTCGCGAAATGGCGGTAAAGCGCGGCCTCCGACACGTCCAGCCGCGCCGCGAGCAAGGCAGTCGTCACGCGCTCGACCTTCGGCTCCTCGAGCATCGCGGCGAGCGTCTGAAGGATCTGGGCCTTGCGCTCCCCGGTCTTCGCCATGGGCTCCCCCTTGTCAGCGGCGTCCGCCGAGGATCGACCCCAGCACGCCGCGGATGATGCGCCGACCGAC
>JAGRPO010000217.1 GCA_019449455.1 Betaproteobacteria bacterium
GCCAATCCGGTGGCCATCGCCATCGCCATCGTGGCGGCGGTGATCACCGCGATCGACATGCCCTACGCGAAGTACTTCGAGGGCGCGCAGTTCGTGCACTTCCTGCTGGGCACGGCGACCGTGGCGCTGGCGGTGCCCATCTACAAGGGGCTCGACGCACTGCGCGGACGGATCTTCCCGCTGCTCGCCGCGCTGCTGGCGGGCGGGGCGACTTCGATCGCGTCCGCCGTGGGGATCGCGAAGCTGCTGGGCGCGGACGCGGCCATCGTCGGCGGCTTCTACGCCAAGTCGGTCACGGCCCCCATCGCCATGGGCGTGGCCGAGCGCATCAACGTCTCGCCCACGCTCACCGCCGTGTTCGCCGTGACCACCGGCATCCTGGGCGCGATCCTCGTGCGCTTCGTCATGGACGCGATCGGCATGAAGTCGTGGTGGCAGCGCGGCTTCGCGGTCGGGGTCGCCGCGCACGGCATCGGCACCTCGCGCGCCTTCAGCGTGCATCCCGAGGCCGGCACCTACGCGAGCCTCGGGATGGGACTGCACGGCGTGCTCGGTGCGGTGCTCATTCCGCTGGCCGTCCGTCTCCTCGGCTAGTCGCCGTTGCCCGACACGCGGGCGGCGGGAAATATTTTCCGCGCGCGCGGGAGAACTATTCCAGGCATGCCGGGTTCCAACCGGCTTGATCTCGCAATAGGAGTCACCGGCCATGAACAAGTCGGAATCGGATCCGATCGCGGTGACGGCGGATGCGAGCGTGGATTCGCCCGTGCCCTCGCTGGTCGCGCGCCTGTACGCGGAATCGTCTCTCGCCGTGAGGCGGAAGCTCGTGGCGAGCCTTCTCGGCGTGACGGGTCCGCTCGCGCTGGCGGCGCTGGCCGACGGCGGGTTCGCGCGCTTCCTGCTGCGCTCCTCGTCGAGCAGGCTCGCCGTGACCCTGGAGGACGCCCGGCGCGTCACGGAAGTCCAGGTGCTGGCGCTTGCGCGCTACGCCTGGGAGGCGAGCCCCCAGGTGTTCGCCCGCCTCGCGCAGATGCTGCAGTCGGAGGACCCGACGCTGCTGCGCAGTCTCACGGGCGCGCTTTTCCTGCTGGCGCTGGGGATGCGGGCGCGCGACAAGCGGATCGACCGCTGAAGCGGCGCCGGCCGGCGACGGCCCCGTCGTCGCACGGCGACGGCGGCTTGCTCCGGCATCCGCGCCGGTCCCGTGGATTTCAGCCGGCGGCCTCGCGAATCCACTGCAGCACCGACGAGGGTGCGGGGATGCGGCCCGTGGAGACGAGCTTGCCGTTGATCGACAGGCCCGGTGTCTTCAGGACGTCGGCCGCGACGATCTGCTGCACGTCCGTCACCTTGATCACTTCGCCTTCGACGCCGGCCTCGGCGAGCGCCTTCGTCGAGATCTCCTCCAGCTTGCGGCAGTTGGCGCAGCCGGGGCCGAACACCTTGATGGTGAGCATGGTCAGGTTCCTTGAGTCGTTGCGGGATGTGTCGCGCTCGCGCGCGCAACGCCGAACGCCAGCGCGGCGACGAACGCGCCGACCGACAGCGCGATGAAGACGGGCGGCGCGCCGTCGACCCACGCGCCATAGGCGAATCCCGCCACGGCGCTGAAGAGCGCGACGAGGCCCACGTAGGCGGCGGTCATGCGCCGGCCGATGATGGCCGAGATGATGAGGATGCTCTGCAGGCTCAGCTCCGGGTCCGCCATCAGGTAGGCGAGCAGCGGCCCGCGGTGCATGCCGAGGTCGAGGAACATCTTCGCGATGGGCACCTCGACGAGCGTGGGGAAATACATGATCACCCCGAAGGCGACGCCGGCGAAGTTGCCGGCGATGGAATTGGTGCCGGCCAGCGCCTCGATCCATTCCGGCCGGATGAGGACGCGCAGCATTCCGACCACGAACACGCCGCCGACGAGCAGGGGGAAGATCTGCTTCACGAAACGCCACGATTCCCAGATCCACGCCAGGACGTCTTCGCGAGGCAGGGCGCGCCGCGCGGTCACGGCAAGCAGCGCGAGGCACAGGGCGACGGCGAAGAACTTCCCGGTGAACCCGATCGCGAGCCCCGCGGGCATGGCGCTCACGGAGAGGCTCGCGACCAGCAGCGTGGCCGCGATGAGCGCCAGGCTCGCGCGTGCCCAGCCGTTGACGCCCTCCTCGATGTTCTCGAACCCCTTCCATGCGCACGCGCCGATGGCGGCCAGAAGCGCGATGAGGGCCACGCCCTGCACGGTCACGCCTTCCTCGCCGCGGCCCGCGTCGTGGGGAACGAGGCGGTCCAGGACCGCCTGCCAGCCGAGAACGTCGCCGGACGGCACCGTGACATCGAAGGCGCTGTCGGTGAGGACGGCGAGCTTGAGCGTTCCGGCGAGCAGCAGGGCGATCCACAGGAGCAGGAAGGCGAGGGCGGAGCGGCTCATTGCCTTCGCGTCGACGCTGCCGAACGGCCCGCTCGCGGGCAGGTCGTGCGCCGCGTCATCGGCCCTGAATAGCAGCGCCATGATCAGTCCGATGCCGATGCCGAAGGCGAGCGATAGCAGGAAGCGCGCCGCGGCGAGGTCGGCGCCGAGAACGCCGCCGGTATAGACGAGTGCCAGGATGTTGGCCGCCGGGGCGAAGAAGAGGAAGGTGATCGCCGGGCCGAGCCCGGCGCCCTTGCGGTAGATCCCCGCGAAGAGCGGCACGATCGTGCACGAGCACACCGCCAGCAACGAACCTGCGGCCGCCGCAGCCGGATAGGAAACCGACTTCGAGGCGTTGCGCCCGAGGAATCGCGTCACCGACTCCTGCGGGATGAGCGCCGCCATGGCGCCGGCGATGAAGAACGCCGGCAGCAGGCACAGCAAGACGTGCGCGGCGAGATAGGCCGCAAGGTTGCCCAGCCCGGACTCGAGCATTCGGGCAATCGAAAGGCCTGTCGATTCCATGGTGTCCTTGCCGGTGAAGGCGGCTCCAATGCCGCCCCTGCCGCCCCTCCATCATTGGCCCTGACCCTTCCGTTTTCTTGACTCAGGTCAAGTTTCCGGGGCCGTGCGCTGTTGAAATAACCGGGGACCGACATACCCCCCATTGCACCCGGGGGTATGTCAGGGAGATTTCCGGGGGTACCCCCCCGGGCGGGCACACGGCCAAGGAGGCTTGCACATGAAACTGACGAGACGGGAATTCATCAGGGCATCGGCCGCGATCGCCGGCGCGCTGGCCGCCGGATGCGCGACGACGCAGGAGGAAATCCCGATCACCAGCGCCATGGCGCTGCGCA
>JAGRPO010000218.1 GCA_019449455.1 Betaproteobacteria bacterium
GTGCTCGCGGGCCCGGCCCACCGGGTCCACGTCCGGGGCGCGGCGGTCCCGAAGGCGGGCGCCTTCGCCACGCCGCTGGGCGAGATCGCTCTCGACGAGGAGGCGCTCGCGCGACTTCGCCGGCTCGCGTTCGTCGAGTCGAGCGACCACGCGCATGCGCTGGAGCATTCCCTGGAGGTCCACCTGCCGTTCCTGCAGGCCGTGCTCGGCGACTTCCGGCTGGTCCCCGTCGTCGTGGGCGGGGCGTCGCCGGAGGAGATGGCCGAGCTGCTGGGGGAAGTCTGGGGCGGCGAGGAGACGCTCGTCGTCGTGAGCTCCGACCTGTCGCATTTCCTTCCCTATGCGGCGGCCCGCGCGCGCGATCGCGGCACGGCCGACGCGATCCTCGCGCTCTCGCCCCGGCTCGAGCCCGAGGATGCCTGCGGCGCCGCGCCGGTCAACGGCCTGCTGGAGGTGGCGCGACGGCGCGCGCTGGAAGTCGAACTCGTGGACCTGCGCAATTCCGGGGACACGGCGGGGGGCAAGGGCCAGGTGGTCGGCTACGGCGCCTTCGTGTTCCGGGAACCGGAGAAGCGCCATGAATGAGTCTCCCGACCGGGGCGCCGTGCTGGTGGCGATCGCGCGCGAGGCGATCGGGGAGAGGCTGGGCGTGACGGCGGCGCGCGAGCGCGGCGAGCCCTGGCTCGCCCGGCCGGCGGCCACCTTCGTGACGCTGCGGCTGGAGGAGGCGCTGCGCGGCTGCATCGGCTCCATCGACCCGCGCCGGCCGCTCGGCGAGGACGTGGCGGGCAACGCGCGCGCGGCGGCTTTCTCCGACCCGCGCTTCGAGCCCCTGGATGCCGACGAATTCACGGTGGTGTCGGTCGAAGTTTCCGTGCTTTCGCCGCGCACGCCGCTCGTCGTGGCGAGCGAGGAGGAGGCCGCCCGGCGGCTGCGCCCGGGCGTGGACGGTGTCTACCTCGAGTACCGTGGGCTCGCGGCGACGTTCCTGCCGCAGGTGTGGGAGAGCATCCCCGATCCGCTGGAGTTCCTCGCCGCGCTTCGCGGCAAGGCGAGTCTGCCCGCGCGCTTCTGGGACCCGGCGATCCGCCTCACGCGATACACCGTGGAGAAATACGTCGATGGATACCCCGCACATTGAGCCCGTGGAGGGCTCGCATCACCCCGCGCGCTGGTGGCACCGCCTGGACGACGGGCGCATCCAGTGCGACCTCTGCCCGCGCGACTGCCGCCTGCACGAGGGGCAACGGGGCGCCTGCTTCGTCCGCGCGCGCGTGGGCGACGCGATGGTCCTCACGACCTACGGGCGCTCCTCCGGCTTCTGCCTCGACCCCATCGAGAAGAAGCCCCTGAACCATTTCTACCCCGGCACCTCCGTGCTTTCCTTCGGCACGGCGGGCTGCAACCTGGCGTGCAAGTTCTGCCAGAACTGGGATCTGACGAAGTCGCGCGACATGGACAGCATGATGGACCGCGCCGGCCCGCAGACCATCGCCCGCGCGGCGCGCGAGGCGGGCGCGAGGAGCGTGGCCTACACCTACAACGACCCCATCATCTTCGCCGAATACGCGATCGACGTCGCCGAGGCCTGCCGCGCCGTGGGGCTCGCCAACGTGGCGGTCACCAACGGCTACATCCACCCCGAGCCGCGCCGCGAGTTCTACGGCCGCATGGACGCCGTGAACGTGGACCTCAAGGGGTTCACCGACGAGTTCTACGTGAAGCTCACCGGCTCGAAGCTGGCCCCGGTGCTCGACTCGCTCGCGTGGATCGTCCACGAGTCGAAGGCGTGGCTCGAGATCACGACGCTGCTGATCCCCGGGCACAACGACTCCGACGCCGAGATCGAGGCCGAGAGCCGATGGATCAGGCGCGAGCTGGGGCAGGACGTGCCGCTGCACTTCAGCGCCTTCCATCCCGACTTCAAGATGATGGACGTGCCGCCCACGCCCGTGGCCACGCTCAAGCGGGCGCGGCGCATCGCGCTGGGCGAGGGGATTCGCCACGTGTACACGGGCAACGTCCATGACCGCGAGGGCGACACGACCTACTGCCCGGGCTGCCGGGCGGCGCTCGTCGAGCGCGACTGGTACCGGATCGAGGGCTACCGGCTCACAGCGGACGGGCACTGCCCCGATTGCGGAACCGCCATCGCGGGGCGCTTCGAGGCGTTCGACCCCGGGAGGCAGTTCGGCCCGCGACGCATCCCGCTGTCGTTCGCCGGGGCGCTCTAGCGGGTCCACTCCGGGTGCTGGTCGTGCAGCTCGCGATGCTGCTCGATGAGCACCTGGTAGAACGACAGCCGCTCGGCGGAGACGGCGCCCTTGCCGGCCGCGGCGATCACCGCGCAGCCCGGCTCGTTCAGGTGCGCGCAGTCGTTGAACTTGCAGGCGCCGAGGAAGGGACGGAATTCCGGCATCGAGTCGGCGATCTGCGCCTCGGTGAGGTGGAAGAGCCCGAAGGACTGGAAGCCGGGCGTGTCGATGATGGCCGCGTCGCGGTCGAGCCGGAACATGCGCGAGAACGTCGTCGTGTGCGTGCCGATGCCCAGGGACGCCGAGATCTCGCCCACCCGCGCCACCTCGTTCATCACCAGGGCGTTCACCGTCTTCGACTTGCCCATGCCGCTCTGTCCCACGAGAAGCGTGATCTTGCCGTCCAGCAGGGGCAGCAGCGACGCGGTGTCGAACTTGGCCGACATCGAGATCACCGTGTAGCCGATGCGCTCCCAGGGCACGAGGGAAGCGCGCGCGGCCTTGTGCTCGTCGAGGTCGGACTTGTTGAGCGCGATGATGGCCGGGATGCCGGCGGCCTCGCAGGCCACCAGGCTCAGGTTCAGGAACGCCTCGCTGAAGGCGGGCCGGGGCGCGAGCAGGATCACGGCCTGGTCGACGTTGGCCGCGAGCGTCTTTTCCTTCCACTGGTCGGAGCGGAAGAGGATGTTGCGCCGCGTGCCCACGCGCTCGATCGAGCCCTGGGCGGTGCCGGACAGGCGCACTTCGACGAAGTCGCCGCACGTGGCGTCCTGCTTGCGGCCCTTGCGCGAGCAGACGATCTGGCGGCGGTCGGCGAGCTCGACGAGGAACTCGCGGCCGAAATCGGCCACGACGCGGCCCTCGACGACGACCTGCTGCTCCCTTTCGCGCCGGGTCGTCACGGGAGCGGCCGCGAGGCGTCGACGGGACGGGCCATCGATTCCTAGAGCTCGAACAGCGCGTCGACCTTCGCCGCGCAGATGAAGTCGTTCTCGGAGAGCCCGCCGATGGCGTGCGTCCAGTACGAGACCCTGCACTGGTTGTAGCCGACGGCGAGGTCGGGGTGGTGGTCCTCGCGGTGCGAGATCCAGGCGGTCGCGTTCACGAACGCCATGGTCTCGTGATAGTTCGAGAACCGGTAGGTCTTCGCGATGGCGTTGCCGTCCCGCGTCCAGCCGGCGAGGCCCTTGAGGAGCGGCGCGACCTGGGCATCGGCGAGGGGGGCGATGCCGCCCTCGCAGGGCAGGCACTTCTTGCGGGCGAGTTCGTTCATGGCTCGGGCGGGGGCGATCTCCAGCGGGGCGCTACGCGGCCACGCCGTCGGGCCTGGCGGCCAGGCGCCTCAAGTGGGCGATGCGCAGTGCGGCGGGCGGATGGGAATCATACACGAGGGAGTGCAGCGGATCGGGCGTGAGCGTGGCCGCGTTGTCGCGGTAGAGCTTGCCCAGGGCGCTCACGAGATCGTCCGCGTTCGCGTGGCTCGCGGCGAACTCGTCGGCCTCGAATTCCTGCCGGCGCGACAGGAGGCTCGCGAGCGGCTGGAACGGGAACGTGAACACGGGAACCACCAGCATGAAGGCGGCGAGCAGGGCGCCGGTGGGTGGCGGGGAGGCGAGCCCCAGCGCGGCGGCGAACGCCGGCTCGCGCGCCGCCCAGCCCAGGACGGCGAGCAGCACGAACGCGAGCGCGAAGCGCACCGCGAGGAGCCTCGGGATGTGGCCGCGCGCGAAGTGGCCCAGCTCGTGGGCGAGCACCGCCTCGATCTCGCCCTGGGTGAGGCGCTGGACCAGCGTGTCGAAGAACACGATTCGCTTGGCGCGCCCGAAGCCGGTGAAGTAGGCGTTGCCGTGGTTCGAGCGCCTGGAGCCGTCCATCACGTAGAGTCCCTCGGCACGGAACCCGCAGCGCGCCACGAGCGCCTCGATGCGCCTGCGAAGCTCGCCTTCCTCCAGCGGCGTGAACTTGTTGAAGAGGGGCGCGATCCAGCGCGGGAAGATGGCGACGAGCAGGAGCGTGAAGGCCACCCAGGCCGCCCAGGCCCAGACCCACCACCAGGCCCCGGTTGCCTCGATGAACCAGCACACGGCCAGCACGAGCGGCGTGCCGAGCGCGGCGGCGAGCGCCAGGGCCTTGGCCATGTCCGCGACGAACGTCGCGGGCGTCGTCTGGTTGAAGCCGTGCCTCGCCTCCACGCCGAAGGTCCGCCAGACGTCGAACGGGAGCGAGGCGGCGGCGCCCACGGCGAGGAACCCGAACACGGTCGCGAGGTCGCGCGCGTAGCCCTCGCCGAAGATCGCGCGCGAGGCGCCGTCGAGGAGCGCCAGGCCGCCGCCGACGCTCATGGCGAGGACGAGAGCGCCGTCCACGAACGCCGCTTCCGCCATCGCCACGCGGACCTTGTCGCGCGTGTAGTCGGCGGCCCTGGCGTGCGCCTCGGGCGGAACCACGGCGGCGAAATCCTCGGGGACGCGGCCGCGATGGCGCGCGACGTGGCGGGCGTGGCGGGCGAGCAGCCACAGGCGCCAGCCGAGGGCGGCCAGCGCGAAGGCGACGAAAATCGTGGCGAAGTCGTTCAAGGCGGTTGGTGGAAGGCGCGTCCCCGTGACACAATCCGGGCGCGCCAACACTCTCTCATTCTATGGCACAGGACAAAGCACCGCTCGTTTGGGTCGACATGGAAATGTCGGGGCTCGTCCCCGACCGCGACCGCATCCTCGAAGTCGCGCTCGTCGTGACCGACGGGGAGCTCAACACGGTCGCCGAGGCGCCCGTCTGGGTGGTCCACCAGCCCGACGAGGTGCTCGACGCGATGGATTCCTGGAACAAGGGCACGCACGGACGATCCGGACTTATCGACAAGGTGCGCGCCTCGAAGTTCAGCGAAGCCGAGGTCGAGGCGTCGATCCTCGAGTTCCTGGGGGCCCACGTCGCGGCCGGCGCGGCGCCCCTGGCGGGCAACACGGTCCACCAGGACCGCCGCTTCATGGCGCGCTACATGCCGGCCTTCGAGGCCTATCTTCACTACCGCATCGTGGACGTCTCCACCCTCAAGGAGCTGGCGAGGCGCTGGCGCCCCGACGTGCTCGCCGGCGTGGTGAAGGAGTCGAAGCACGAGGCGCTCGCCGACGTCCACGAGTCGATCGAGGAACTGCGCTATTACCGGCGCACGTTCCTGCGCGCCGAGCCCCCCGCGGGCTAGTCGCCCGCCCAGTGGCGCGAGCGCTCGACGGCGCGGCGCCATTGCGCCATGCGCGCGGCGGCGGCCTCGCGCGGGATGCGCGGCTCGAAGGCGCGGTCGCACGCCCAGAGCGAGGCGATCTGCGCCTCGTCCTCCCAGAAGCCGACCGCCAGGCCCGCGAGATAGGCCGCGCCCAGCGCGGTCGTCTCCGTGACGCGCGGCCGCAGCACGGGAACGCCGAGGAGATCGGCCTGGATCTGCATGAGGAGGTCGTTGGCGGTCGCCCCCCCGTCCACGCGCAGCTCCGTGAGCGCGATCCCGGAATCGTCGGCCATCGCGGCCAGCAGCTCCGCGCTCTGGAACGCGATCGCCTCCAGGGTCGCGCGGGCAAGGTGCGCGCGGGTGGAGCCGCGCGTGAGGCCGACGATCGTGCCGCGCGCGTGCGGATCCCAGTAGGGCGAGCCCAGCCCCGCGAGCGCGGGGACGAAATACACGCCGCCGGCATCCGGAACGCTCGCCGCGAGGGGGCCGATGTCCTCGGCCTTCTCGATGATCCCGAGTCCGTCGCGCAGCCACTGGACCGCCGCGCCGCCGATGAAGACGCTGCCCTCGAGCGCGTAGTGCGCGCCCTCGTCGCGGCGCCACGCCACCGTCGTGAGCAGGCGGTTGCGCGAGACCGCCGGGCGCTCGCCCGTGTTCATGAGGAGAAAGCAGCCCGTGCCGTAGGTGTTCTTCGCGAGCCCCGGACGGTGGCAGCCCTGCCCGAAGAGCGCCGCCTGCTGGTCGCCGGCGAGGCTCGCGATGGGCATGCCCACGGGGAGGCCGGCGCAACGGGTCGTGCCGACGACTTCCCCGGCGGCGGCGACGCGGGGCAGCACGGCGCGCGGGATGTCGAGGATGGCGAGCAGTTCCTCGTCCCAGTCGAGGTCGTGGATGTTGAACAGGAGGGTGCGCGAGGCGTTGCTCGCATCGGTGACATGGGCCTCGCCGCCGGTGAGGTGCCAGGCGAGCCAGGTGTCGATGGTGCCGAACGCGAGCTCGCCCCGCTCGGCGCGCGCGCGGGCGCCGGGAACGGTGTCGAGCAGCCACGCGAGCTTGGTCCCCGAGAAGTACGCATCGAGGACCAGGCCGGTCCTGTCCCGGAAGCCGTCATCGTGCCCGGCCTGCCGCAGCGCGTCACATCGGGACGCGGTGCGTCGGTCCTGCCAGACAATGGCGTTGGCGACGGGGCGGCCCGTCGCGCGGTCCCAGAGCACCGTGGTCTCGCGCTGGTTGGTGATGCCGACCGCCGCCACGTCCGAAGACGCGAGCCCCGCCTGCGCGAGCGCCCGGGCCGCCGCGTCGCGCTGGGTGGCGAAGATTTCCTCGGGGTCGTGCTCGACCCAGCCGGGCCTCGGGAAGATCTGGCGGAATTCTTGCTGTACGACGGAGACAGGCACTCCGGCGCGGTCGAACACGATCGCGCGGGAACTGGTTGTGCCCTGGTCGAGGGCGAGGATGGCTTTCATCGGCAGGGAGGCCTGCTGGCGGTTCGATGATACGGTAAAATAATTTCTTGGCCCCCGGTGGCCGCAGAGGAGCTGCTAGTGGGACTACTGGACGATCTCAAGAAGCAGGCGGACGCCCTGAAGGCGCAGGACGTCGACCGGACCGAAAGCCTTCGGGCCAACGCCGTGGCCGTGGACCACGCCCTGAGGCGCGCGTTCCTGTACCTGAACGACCTCGGAAAGCAGCTGAACGTGGTGAAGATGCCTTCCCCGTTCGTCTACAAGCTGCCGACGGTGGGCGACGTGTCGGGGCTCGTCTTCAAGGACTTCTTCGCCGATTTCCGCACCAGGCACTTCATCGACAAGGACTACTACGGCGAGGTGCACCTCGCGGTGCGTTGCGGCTCCGACCAGGTGCTCAACATCAAGAAGGGCCCGGACGACATGGAGAAGTTCCGGGACATCCTCTGGCAGTACAACATCGAGCACAAGAGCGAGCAGTACCGCGACCAGCGCAAGGTCATCACGCACGAGATCTTCGACGTGAAGTGCGACTTCCGCGTGCAGGCCAAGTTCGAGGGCGACCACGAGACCGGCCGGCTGAAGATCATGGCGAAGAACGTCGGCGACTTCACCATCGACGTCTTCCAGATGACCGCGCTCGAGTTCAACGACAAGGCGGTCGAGGAGTTCGCCAAGTACTTCATCGGGCGCCCCAACTCGTGGGCGGAGATCGTCAAGCGCTCCTCGCTCAACCAGAAGGCGCCGGTCGCCGTGGCGCCCAGGCAGAGGGCCGAGCCTCAGTACCAGATTCACAACGACCAGGCCAAGGCCGCGGCGGCGGGCGACGAGAAGCGCGGCCTGCTGGGTTCGCTGCGCTCCTTCATCAAGAAGGACGGCTGACCGGGGCGAGGCCGCAGCCGGCCCCGGCCTGCCGCGCACCATGCCCCGCCTCGCGGTCCTCGTCGGCACGCGCAAGGGGTTGTTCATCCTGAAGTCGGGCCTCGACCGGCGTCGCTGGTCGATGGAGGCGCCGCACTTCCTCGGCGAGATCGTCAACCACGCCGTCCTGGACCCTCGCGACGGGCGGACCGTGCTCGCCGCCGTGCGCGCCGGCCATCTCGGCCCGACCGTCTACCGCTCCGCGGACGCGGGCCGCACGTGGCGCGAGGCGCGCCTGCCGCCGGCCTTCGCCAAGGCGGCGCCCGGGAAGGCGGGAGAAAGCGTGAGCCACGTGTTCTGGCTCGCCCCCGGGCACGCGAGCGAGCCCGGTCGCTGGTACGCCGGAACCTCCCCGCAGGGCCTGTTCGCCTCCGACGACGGGGGCGAGTCCTGGCGCGGCGTCGACGGCTTCAACGCGCACCCCGACCGGCGCAAGTGGATCGGCGGGCCGCAGGACGCGCCCCCCGATGGCGGCACGCTGCACTCGATCAACGTCGACCCTTTCGACGCCTCCCACCTCTATATCGGGCTGTCGGGGGGAGGGACGTTCGAATCGCGCGACCGCGGCGCGAGCTGGTCGCCGCTCAACCGCGGCTGCGCGGCGGATTTCCTTCCCGATCCCGATGCCGAGTTCGGGCACGACCCGCACTGCATCCGGGTCCATCCGGCGGCGCGCGGCGTGGTCTACCAGCAGAACCACTGCGGCATCTACCGGCTCGACCGCGCCGCCTCGCGCTGGGTGCGAATCGGCGCGAACATGCCGAAGGAGATCGGCGACGTCGGGTTTCCGATGGTCCTGCATCCCCGCGACCCCGCCAAGGCCTGGGTCTTCCCGATGGACGGCACCACGGTGTGGCCCAGGACGCCGATCGGGGGCCGGCCGGCGGTCTACGGCACGAGCGATGGCGGCCGGTCGTGGAAGCGGCTCGATCGCGGGCTCCCGAAGGGGCAGGCCTGGTTCACCGTCAAGCGCCAGGCCATGGGCGCGGACACCCTCGACCCGGTCGGCCTCTATTTCGGAACCACGGGCGGCGAGGTCTGGTCGAGCTTCGACGAAGGCGCGCGCTGGCACTGCCTGTGCCTGCACCTGCCGCACGTCTACAGCGTCGAGGCGGCGACGGCGGCGTGAAGGTCGTCCTGCCGACTCCGTTGGCCGCGTATGCGGCGGGAAGGCGGGAAGTGGAGGCCGCCGGCGCCACGCTCGGGGAGCTCCTTGCGGACCTCGACCGGCAGTACCCCGGCATCCGCTTCCGGGTGGTCGACGAGCAGGACGCGATCCGGCCGCACATCAAGTTCTTCCTCAACCGCGAGATGGCGCGTTCGCTCGCCGCGGGCGTCGCCCCCGGCGACGAGGTGCTCATCGTCGCGGCTCTCTCGGGAGGCTGATTTTTCGGCCGGATGTTGCGCTGCGTCACAATTCGGAAACGCGCCCCGGAGCGTGTCGATGTAACATTCGCGGACGAAGACAAGAAACGGCCAGGGGGCCGCCACGAGAAGCCCCCGCCCGAGAGCGACCTAACCCGTGACACCCATTCCTTGGAGAAACGCTCAATGACCCGCAAATCCCTGCTGGCCGCGTTCATCGCGGCCGCCTTCACCGCAACCGGCGCGCAAGCCCAGACCGAGATCCAGTGGTGGCATTCGATGGGCGGCGCCCTCGGCGACAAGCTGAACGAGCTCGCCAACAAGTTCAACGCGAGCCAGACCGCCTACAAGGTCGTGCCCTCGTACAAGGGCAGCTACCCGGAATCGATGACCAACGCGATCGCCGCCTATCGCGCCGGCAACGCGCCGCACATCCTCCAGGTGTTCGAGGTCGGCACCGCCACGATGATGGCGGGCAAGGGCGCCGTGGTCCCCGTGTACAAGCTCATGAAGGACGCCGACGAGCCGTTCGACCCGAAGGTCTACATCGGCCCCGTCTCGGGCTATTACTCCGACAGCAAGGGCAACATGCTGTCCTTCCCGTTCAACAGCTCGACCGTCGTGTTCTACATCAACAAGGACGCGTACAAGAAGGCCGGGCTCGACCCCGCCAAGGCGCCGAAGACGTGGAAGGAATTCATCGCCGCGGCCGAGAAGCTCAAGTCCGCCGGGCAGGGCTGCGTCTACACGACCGGGTGGCCCGCCTGGATGCACATCGAGAACTTCTCCGCCTGGCACAACGTGCCCATCGGCACGAAGGAGAACGGCATGGGCGGGATGGACACCGAGTTCAAGGTGAACTCGCCGCTGCACGTGAAGCACATCGCGATGCTGGGCGACATGGCGAAGAAGGGCCTGCTCACCTACGCCGGGCGCACCAACCAGGCCGAGGCCAAGTTCGCCAGCGGCGAGTGCGCGATGCTCACCTCGTCCACGGGCGCGCAGGCCAACATCCGCCGCACCGCCAAGTTCGAGTGGTCGGTGAACATGATTCCGTATCACGACGACGTGAAGGGCGCGCCGCAGAATTCCATCATCGGCGGAGCGTCGCTCTGGGTGATGGGCGGCAAGACCGCCAACGCCTACAAGGGCGTGGCCAAGTTCTTCGCCTTCCTGTCGAAGCCGGAAATCCAGATGGAATGGCACACCGGCACCGGCTACGTGCCGATCACCATGGCCGCCTACGACCTGACCCGCAAGTCCGGCTTCTACGACAAGAACCCGGGCGCCGACATCGCGGTGAAGCAGCTCATGAACAAGCCGCCGACAGCCAATTCGAAGGGCCTGCGCTTCGGCAACTATGTCCAGGGCCGCGAGGTCATCGAGGAGGAAATCGAGGCCGTGATCATGGGCAAGAAGGACGCGCAGAAGGCGATGGACGAGGCCGTCAGGCGCGGCAACGAGATCCTTCGCAAGTTCCAGGCGGCGAACAAGGGCTGATCCGGACGGGAATGAAAAAGGGGCCCTGACCGGCCCCTTTCCACAACCATGGCCATGGAAAAGCGCGTCGTCTTCAAGTCGGCCTGGCTGCCGTACGTGCTGCTGCTTCCGCAGCTCACGATCACCGCGCTCTTCTTCTTCTGGCCCGCGGCGCAGGCGGTCTATTTCTCGTTCCAGCTGCAGGACGCGTTCGGGATGACGTCGCAGTTCGTCTGGTTCCAGAACTACGTCGACCTCTTCAAGGACTCGCACTACGTGTCGTCCTTCAAGGTGACGGCGTTCTTCAGCGTGATGGTGGCCACCTGCGGGATCCTCATCTCGCTCATGCTCGCCACCATGGCCGATTCGGTCGTGCGCGGGGCTCTCGCCTACAAGACGTTCCTCATCTGGCCCTACGCGGTGGCGCCCGCCATCGCGGGCGTGCTGTGGGCCTTCATCTTCGCCCCGTCGATCGGCATCGTGACCTACTTCCTGAAGCAGTTCGGGATCGACTGGAACTGGATCATCAACTCCGAGCAGGCGATGCTCCTGGTGGTGATCGCCTCGGTGTGGAAGCAGATCAGCTACAACTTCCTGTTCTTCCTCGCGGGCCTGCAGTCGATCCCCAAGTCGCTCATCGAGGCGGCCGCGATCGACGGCGCGGGGCCGTTCCGGCGCTTCTGGACGATCGTCTTCCCGCTGCTGTCGCCGACGACGTTCTTCCTGCTGGTGATGAACATCATCTACTCGTTCTTCGACACCTTCGGCGTGATCGACGCGACCACGCAGGGCGGGCCGGGGGACGCCACGAAGATCCTCGTCTACAAGGTCTACTACGACGGCGTGAAGGCCGCGGACCTGGGCGGATCGTCGGCGCAGTCGGTGATCCTCATGGCCATCGTCATCACGCTCACGGTCATCCAGTTCCGCTACATCGAGCGCAGGGTCCAGTACTGACCATGGTCGAGAACAGGCCATACCGGGACTTCTTCGCGCATGCGGTGCTCATCACCGGCGTGCTGCTCGTCGCCTTCCCGCTCTGGGTGACGTTCGTCGCCTCGACGCTCACCTTCGACCAGATCGTGACGGTGCCGATGCCGCTGTGGCCGGGGGACCATTTCTTCGAGAACTACAAGCAGGTACTGACCGCGGGTTCGGAAAAGGGCTCCTCCGCGCCCGTGGGAACGATGCTCGTGAACAGCCTGATCATGGCGCTGTCGATCGCGATCGGGAAGATCTCGATCTCCATCCTGTCGGCGTTCGCGATCGTGTACTTCCGCTTCCCCGGCCGGAGCTTCTTCTTCTGGAGCGTATTCGTCACCCTGATGCTGCCGGTGGAGGTGCGCATCATCCCCACCTTCAAGGTCGCCGCCGACCTCGGCATCCTCGACTCGCACGTGGGGCTCGCGATGCCGCTCATCGCGTCGGCCACCGCGACCTTCCTCTTCCGGCAGTTCTTCATGACCATCCCCGACGAGCTGGCCGAGGCCGCCCGGATCGACGGGGCGGGGCCCATCCGGTTCTTCATCGACGTGGTGCTGCCGCTGTCGAAGACGCACATGGCCGCGCTCTTCGTCATCCTCTTCATCTACGGCTGGAACCAGTACCTGTGGCCCCTCCTGATCACGGCCTCGGAGTCGATGTACACCGTGGTCATCGGCATCAAGCGCATGATCGCCGGCGGGGACGCCTCCAACGAGTGGCACCTGATCATGGCCACGGCCATGCTCGCCCTGATGCCCCCGGCGCTGGTGGTGGTGCTCATGCAGAAGTGGTTCGTGAAGGGCCTCGTCGAGACGGAAAAGTAGGAATTCAAGGAACCCGACAACACATGGCGGAAATCAGCCTCCACGGCGTCACCAAGACCTTCGGCAAGACCGAGGTCATCCACCCGACCGACGTCACCATCGACGACGGCGAGTTCGTCGTCATGGTGGGTCCGTCGGGCTGCGGCAAGTCGACCTTGCTGCGCATGATCGCGGGCCTCGAGACCACGACCAGCGGCGAGGTCCGCATCGCGGGCAAGCGCGTGAACGAGGTCGAGCCGAAGGACAGGAACATCGCCATGGTGTTCCAGAACTACGCGCTCTACCCGCACATGAGCGTCTACGACAACATGGCCTACGGCCTCAAGATCCGCAAGCTCGCCAAGGACGACATCGAGAAGCGCGTGCAGCGCGCGGCCAAGATCCTGGAGCTGGGCCCGTACCTGCAGAGGAAGCCCCGCGAGCTCTCCGGCGGCCAGCGGCAGCGCGTGGCGATGGGGCGCGCCATCGTGCGCGAGCCGGCCGCGTTCCTGTTCGACGAGCCGCTGTCCAACCTGGACGCGAAGCTGCGCGTGCAGATGCGCCTCGAGATCCAGAAGCTGCACCGGGAGCTTCGCACCACCAGCGTCTACGTGACCCACGACCAGGTCGAGGCCATGACGCTCGCCAACCGCATGATCGTCATCAACGCGGGCGTGGTGGAGCAGATCGGCGCGCCGCTCGAGGTCTACGACAACCCGGCCTCGCTCTTCGTGGCCGGCTTCATCGGGTCTCCGTCCATGAACTTCATGCCGGGCCGGCGCGCGGGCGACGGCGTCGACGTCGGCGAGGGGTTGGTGATCCCGCTGCCGCCGGAGGCTCGCGCCGGCGCGCGCGAGCAGGTGACCGTGGGCGTGCGTCCCGAGCACTTCGTGGCGGGCGCCGGCGGCGGCGGGCCCGTCTTCCGGCTGCACGTGGACACGGTGGAGTCGCTGGGCGCGGATTCCCTGCTGCACGCCGGCTTCAACGGCACGCTCCTCGTCGTGCGCATCGAGGGGCATTCCACTCCGAAGGCCGGCACCGCGCTCGACGTCTCGATCCTGCCCGGCAAGGCGTATTTCTTCGACACCGCCACCGGCAAGCGGCTCTCCGCCTGAGCCCGATGGCGGCCGACTCGCGGCGCATCGAGGAGCTCTCGCTCAATTCGTCCGCGCCCCCTGGGCAGCTCCTCTATGACGGGTGGCTGCTGCGCTTCTCGCCCGGCAAGGCGAAGCGCGCGCGGTCGATCAACGCCGTCTACCCCTCGCGCCTTCCCCTCGACGAGAAGCTCGCCTACTGCGAGCGCGTCTACGGCGAGCGGGGGCTGCCGGCCATCTATCGCGTCTCGGAGCACACGCAGCCGGCGGGGCTCGACGAGTTGCTCGCCGCGCGCGGCTACGAGCCGTTCAGCCCGACCGAAGTGCACGCCGCGGCGGTCGATCCCGCCCTCGTCGCGGGCCCCGAGGTAGCGAGCCCTCGCCTCGAGGAATGGTTCGACATGGTGGGGGAACTGCGCGGCTCGCCCGTGGCGCACCGCATCGCCCACATCGGGCGCCTCGCCGCGCTGCCGCTGCCGATCCTCCCGGTGGCGGTGCTGGAGGCGGGAGTGCCCATGGCCACCGGGCTCGCGGTCTTCGAGGACGGCCACGTCGGGATCTTCGACGTGGTGACGCGGGAGGACGGGCGCCGGCGCGGATTTGCGCGCACCATCGTGGCGGCGCTCCTTCGCTGGGGCCGGGAGCGGGGCGCCCGGCACGCCTACCTCCAGGTGGAGGAGGGCAATGCGCCCGCGCTTGCGCTCTACAGGGGTTTCGGCTTCGCGCCCGTCTACCGCTACTGGTACCGCGGGCGCCCGGGAGAGACGGAATGAACGAAATCGACGACCTTTCCCGGCAGCTCGGGGAAGCCTGCGTGCGCGCGAAGCTCACCCTCGCGACGGCCGAGTCCTGCACCGGCGGCGGCGTCGGCGAGGCCATCACCCGGACCGCGGGAAGCTCGGCCTGGTACGACCGCGGGTTCGTCACCTACTCCTACGACGCCAAGGTGGACCTCCTCGGCGTGAAGCAGGAAACCCTGGGCTCGCACGGCGCCGTATCCGAGGCCGTGGCCCGGGAGATGGCGATGGGCGCGCTGCACCAGAGCAGCGCCGACGTCGCCGTCGCCGTCACCGGCATCGCCGGCCCGGGCGGCGGCACGGCCACGAAGCCCGTCGGCCTGGTCTGGTTCGCCTGGGCTTGCCTCGACGGGGAGGTGCGCACGAAGTTCGAGGTCTTCGGTGGCGAACGCGCCGCCATCAGGCAGCAGGCGGTCGTCGAGGCGCTCAAGGGTCTCGTGGCGCTGGCGGGGCGGGAAGGCTGACGCGGCGTCCCGGCACGCTTGCGTGCCCGGGAGGGCCAAGGCGGGCGCTTCAGCCCTCCGGGCCATGGGAGTTCAGGAACCTGTTGACGGACTTATATACTTGACAAACGCAGAGGTTGGGCGCAAGGTGCGGCCATGGAAACCTTTGACACATGCGTTTACCTCTCAGAGGATGGTTCGGGCGAGCCATTTAGGATGCAATCCATTTGGCACGAAGGAGCCCTGTGGCTTGTCGCATCCTGGCTTGTATCAAATGACACAGGTAAGAGAACGCCAGGGAGAATAGTTCGTCTAGACGCAGGGGCCTACCAGGAAGTTCGTGGCCGGCCGTATCGCTATCAACTGACGAACTCACTATCCAGGTCCGTTCTCGATGGAACAGCACCAGGCGAATTTGTAGTCGCGATTTATCCTGAAATCGCGAAACTCCCGACACGCGGGAATACCCATTAGGAACCATCATGTCACACGCCCTTTTCGCACAACCTCGATTCATCAACGACGATGCGGCCCGCGAGCACCTTGAGGCTCTGCGCTGGCCCAATGGTTCGATCTGCCCGCATTGCGGCGGCACGGAGCGCAACGTGCGACTCCAAGGGGCCTCGCATCGCCCCGGTCTGTGGTTCTGCGGCGATTGCCGCACTCAGTTCACCGTAACCGTGGGAACCGTGTTCGAACGCAGCAAGGTTCCGCTGCACAAGTGGGTGCTGGCGACGCACCTGATTTGCTCGTCCAAGAAAGGCATCAGCGCTCATCAACTCCACCGCACCCTTGGCGTGACCTACAAGACCGCGTGGTTCATGGCCCACCGCATCCGCGAGGCGATGGGTGACGACGCTCCTACTCCCCTTGGTGGCAATGGCGGGCCGGTCGAAGTGGACGAAACCTATTGGGGCAACAAGCAGCAAAAAGGCGCCTTCAAGCAGTACGGCTCTCGCGGCGCCGGCGGGCACCATCAGATGAAGGTCGTTTCCCTGGTCGAGCGTGGCGGCAAGGCCCGCTCCTTCCAGTTCGAGACGATCCACGGCGGCACCTTGCGCGAGACCCTAAGCAAGCACATCGCGGCCTCTGCCACCGTCCATACGGATGAAAGCTCCTTCTACAAGCCCTTGCACCGTCTCTTTGCAAAGCACGAGACCGTGAGCCACCGCAAAGGCGAATACTCGCGTGACGGCGTGACCACGAACACAGTGGAAGGCTACTTCTCCATTCTCAAGCGCGGACTGGTGGGCACGTTTCACCACGTTGGCGAACAACACCTGTTCCGCTATATGAAGGAGTTTGATTTCCGCTACAACACGCGCACTTCGCTCGGCGTAAACGACGTTGAACGTGCCGCGTTGGCGCTCAAGGGCATCAGCGGCAAACGCCTGACATATCGGCGGACTAACGCGCAAGCGTAAGAAGCTGGAGCCGCTCGTGGTCAGCCCCACAAAGCCGATTCGCGGGAAGGAGTAGCGTGGACACAGAACAACTCTTCATGCCCAGGTACTACGCGCTCAGGGTTGTCGTTACCGCCCTGCTTGACGTGCATCCTGACCCAGACATTGTTCTGCCACACCTTGACCTGATTTCCGAGCACATGAAGGCGGCGTTTCTGAATACTCGGCTCTCCGACGAAGCTCTTGCTGACTTTGAGCGAGAGTTGGCAAGTCTTCGAAAGCGGCTTGAATCGCGTCTAACTGGGCTTTCGTCATCGAATGGCTAGTCCAATAAAAGTTGCAAAGCTTGATGCGGCTCGCAGGCAACTTCAAACTGCCATCGCGCTCTGGTTTGCTGATGGCGATCCGATTGCCATTCACACTCTATCCTTTGCGGCCTACGAGATTATTCATGTCGTAAGCAAGAAACGGGGGCGCACGACAGGATTGATGTTCGACTCCGGAGTTTTTAAGGATAAGCAAGAGAGGAGCGAGATCAATCTGTTGATCAAGAGCGCCCCTAATTTTTTCAAACACGCCAAGGATGATTTCGACGCGACAATTGAATTTGATCCGCGCTCCAATGAGATCCTGATCACGTTTTCACTTATAGGACTGGACCTCGCCGGCGAAATGCCGCTACCTCATGAATCAGCGTTCCTCGCCTGGACTAGGATCAACCGTCCGCACAGACTTACCGAGAACGCGCTCCGCCTCTTCGAGCAAACATTTCCCGTTGAACATTTGGAGCGCGCTCGGATGATCCCCAAGTACGAGTTTTTTGAGCGCGTCATGCACATCATCTTGGAGGGCAAATGACCCAACCGAAGCCCCAAGTTCCGCAGCCTCCGCTTGAGGATCAAGTCCTAGCCCGGATGCTTGCAGCCCCACCGCAACCGAAGATCGCGGCGAAGAAGCAAGCGAAGAAGCCCCCGAAGAAGTAGCGGGCTGTTGGGGTGCCCCAATAGGGGCCTTGCTATGTGCGTTTGTCAACGGGATAACTCCGCCTGTTGACATCAGAACGTTCGTTCTGTAGCTTACCGAACAATCGTTCTGTGCACCGTTACCCCACCCATGGCGTTGAAGAACCACCAGCCCCTCGACCCGGCGTACCTGGAGA
>JAGRPO010000219.1 GCA_019449455.1 Betaproteobacteria bacterium
CCCGAGGCGATGGGCGAGCGCCGCCCAGCCGGCCCGGTCCCGCGGTTGCGCGCCGCCGTCGCCGGTCGCCGCGGCGATATCGAGCAGCGCCTGCTTGACGAAGTGCGAGACCAGCCCCGGATTCACGCCGTGGGTCAGCACCGCCGTCGGCCCGCCTTCGCGGCGGCGCAACGCCAGCGCTTCCTCCCGCAGGCCGTAGTTGGAGCGCTGCGAGGCCGTGAGCGTCGTGTCGTAGTAGCCGCCCTCCCAGGGCTCGATGCACGCGTCCAGGTAGATCACGCCGGCCTCCTGGCACCAGGCGATGAGGTCGACGCTCGACACCCCGATCGAGAGGTTGAGCAGGAAGTCGCCGGGCCGCAGCTCCTCGGCGAGGATGGCACGGTAGTTCCCGCGCGTGAGCGCCTCGACGCGCATGGCGATGCCGTACTCCGCGGCGAGTTCGCGGTGCGAGTCCTTGTCGGTGACGATGCGCAGCCTGTCCGGGCCGAGGCCCGTATGGCGAAGCAGCAGGGGCAGCACGCCGCGGCCGATGCAGCCGAAGCCCACCATCAGGATGCGGCCGGAGAATTCCGTGAGGAGCTTGTGCGAGGGCATGGTTCTTCTTCTGGGCGCAGCACGCGATATTACCGGGACGACCGGGGTAGCGGCCATCATCTCGCGATTGTCCCGCCTCTCCCCTGCCCCGGTCCTGCGCGACCCCGCCGGCCGTGACCGCCGGACGCCGCGGGCGCGGCCTTCCCGCGCCCCTGTCTTGACGCGGAAATGAACACCTGTTAATCATGCGCCCTTCGATATTGGCATGCGGCGACGTGATTCCGGCATCTCGCCTCGCTGTTGCCCCGAGTCGAGTCCCTTCGAGGAGACGATGATGCCGGACCTGCCATCCCCCTCAACCGAACGCGACACCAGGCCCGATCTCGCCCGGGAAGTCGCCCGTGCCCATGCGCGCCGCGAAGCCCTGGGCGTTGAACGACCGATGGGCGACGGCAAGGGGCAATGGGGCCTGGCGCTCTCCGGTGGCGGCATCCGCAGCGCGACCTTCTGCCTTGGAGTCCTGCAGGGCCTCACCAAGGCGGGCCCGCCGCCGTCCGGCGACGGAAAGCCGGCCGGCAAGGCCCTGCTTCCCCAATTCGACTACGTGTCGACCGTGAGCGGCGGCGGCTACGCCGGCGGCTTCTTCTCCAGCCTGTTCGTCAAGTCGCGGCTCGATCGAAGCGGGAACCTCGATCATGCCGATACCGCCAGGCAGGCGTACCGCGTCTTCGCCGAGGAACCCCCCGAGCGGCTTCGCAGCGAGGTGCGTTTCGACGCGGCGCATCCGGGCCGGGCGGCTCTGGCGTGGCTCCGGGAGAACGGGCGCTACATGGCGCCGAACGGGGCGGGCGACATGCTCTATGCCGCGGCGATCCACATCCGCAACTGGTTCGCCGCCCACTACGTGCTCGGCATCGCCCTGGTCTTCCTGTTCGCCGTTCTGGCGCTGGTGCGCGCGACGCTGCTTGCGCTCGGCCTGGATGCCGGGGATGGGAGTCTTCTGAAGCAAGTGCATGACCACGAAAAGATGCTCTTCGACGGTGCGCTCGCGTGCGGCGACGCCTGCGGCTGGAAGGCGATCTGGTGGAGCACGGTCTGGTGGCTGGCGATTCCCGTCCTCGCCCTGTGGTCGCTGCCCACCGGCATCGCATTCTGGTTCACCCAGCAGATCGGCGGCGGGCGTTCGACCGACGCCCCCGAACGCTTCACGGTCGCCGTCCAGGTCGCCATCTTCATCGGGATCGCGCTGCTCTCCCTGTATTCCGCGGCCGAAACCAGCCGGACGGCGTGGACCAACGTCGCACGGCTCACCGGCGCCGCGGGTCTCGTGACGCTCCTCGGCGCCGCCTGGTACATCGGGACGGCGGGCCGCGCCGAGTCGGTCGCGGAGCACCGCGTCCTGCTCACGCGGCGCCTGAAGGAAAGCCTGGTCGCCTTGGCGGAAGTGTCGGCGCTCGCGATCCTCGACACTGCCGCGCAGACCATCTACCTGCAGTGGGAGAGCCTGTGGAAGCTGGCCACGCCGGCCGCGCTCGTCGGCGCGGCGGTGTGGCTGGCGCGCCGGTTCGCCGAGGCCGCGAGCCAGAAGGGCGACAAGGGGCTCCTCGCGAGAATGCCGCTTCCGGCACTCGGGGCGATCGCCGGCGGCACGCTGGCGCTGCTCGTCGCGCTCGTGTGGGCGCTCGCCGTGCAATGGATCCGCTGGAACGGCGAGGCTCCCGTGGTGGCCGCGTACACGTCCTCCGCCCAGCTTCATGGCGCCGTCCTCGTTCTCGCCTGGGCCGCGGCGGTCGGGCTGCTCCTGTCGATGGCCACCGGCTTGTTTCCGGGATTCCTGAATCTCTCGACGCTCCAGGGCCTGTACAGCGCACGCCTGACCCGGGCCTACCTGGGGGCCAGCAACTCCATGCGCTTCGAGCCCGGCAACGAGCGCCTTCGCAGCGTCGCCGAACCCTGCAAGGAGGACTACCTGAGCGTGGAGGCCCTGTACGACAACCCGAACGCGCCCATGCACATCGTCAACGTGTGCCTGAACCAGACGGCGGATCCGGGAGAGAACCTCGTGCAGCGGGACCGCAAGGGGCGCCCGCTCTCGCTGGCGCCGCCAGGGGGCCTGTGGCTCGACCGCGAGGGGCACCCGATGCCCAAGTCGGACAAGCTCACGGAAGTGGCCGCGCCCATGTCGGTTGGCGACTGGATCGGCGTTTCCGGCGCGGCGTTCTCGACGGGGCTCGGCCGGGGCACGAGCGTGGGCATGTCGCTTCTGCTCGGGCTCGCCAACGTGCGCCTGGGCCGGTGGTGGCCGACGGGGATCCACCTGGAACGAGTCAAGACCCGGGACAAGGGCTTGCGGTGGCTGTTCCGCACGCAGTTCTACCTCGCGAGCGAGCTCCTGGCCCGGTTCCACGGCACGCGCCGCGAGTGGCAGTACCTTACCGACGGCGGGCATTTCGAGAACACCGCCGTGTACGAGCTGTTGCGCCCCGACCGCGACGTGTCGCTGGTCGTCTGCTGCGACTGCGGCGCGGACCCGGATTACACCTTCGAGGACCTCGCCAACCTCACGCGCCTGGCGCGCATCGATTTCGGCATCGAGCTCACGGTCGACTTCGGGGCGGCGGCGGACCCCGTCCTGGGGCAGGTATTCGGCACGTTTGCCGATTTCCAGGCGACGGCGACCGCCGATTCGCAGAAAGGCAAGTGCGCGGTGCTCGTCAGGGTCTCGAACCGCTTCAAGTCCGACGGCACGGCGCTGCCCGACGCCCGGATCGTCTTCCTCAAGCCCCGCGTCCTGCCCGACTCGTCGATCGACCTGCGCCACTACAAGGCGACGCATTCGACCTTCCCGCAGGAGACGACGATGGACCAGTTCTTCGACGAGGCCCAATGGGAGAGCTATCGACGCCTCGGACGCGAAGTCGCGATGCGCGTCTTCCGGGGGCCGGGCGGCGACCCCGCGTATGCGAAGGCGCTCGCCGACTGCTGCCGCGGCACGTCCATCGCGATCGAGTAGTCCCCGCAACGAGGCTTGCGACGGAAAGGAGGCAGGACATGTTCACGCGCACTCAATTGCTGATCGCCATTGCCGCCGGCGTAGGAGGCGTCGCCCCGAACCTGGTGCACCTCGGCCACACCTTCCTCAACGAATCCCCGAACGTGCCCGGCTTCCTCTACTACATCGGCGTGGGGATCTTCTTCGTCCTGGGCGCCGTCGTCGCGCTCATCTTCTCGGAGACCGACTTCCGGAAGGCGTTCTTCCTCGGCGTCAGCCTTCCCGCCTTCATTGCCGCGGCCCAGACGCAATCGCAGATTCGCACGCAATCGCCGGGGGCCAGGCCGGCGAGCGCCTTCTCGAAGCTGATCGCGGGCGCCCATGCGCAGCAGCCCGACCCCAGGACCTTGCTCGCGCCGAAGACGGCAAGCTCCGGCGCTGCGCAGAACATCGTCATCAAGCCGGTGAGCGATTGTGTCCGGTGCGACCTCTGGTTCTTCGATGCCAAGGGCAAGGTCCTGGAGAGGAAGGCGGTCAAGGCCACCCTGCAGGACACGACGGTCGCCGTGCCGGAAGGTGCGACGACGTTCGGAATCTGGAACGAGACGATCAACCCGGCGGTCGTTCCCCTCTCCAAGTCGCCGGTCACCGTCCAGACGTACGAACTGAAGGTCAAGCGCAACGCCTGGAACGATCTCAAGCGCGGGCTCGGCGACTATGACACGCGGTCGAACGACGCGGAGTTGAAGCTCTCCACGGCGCCCCGCAAGTAGCCTCCCCTGCCGCACAGGAGACGACGATGAAGATCCTCTGCATGCATGGCGTCGGCCACAAGGACGCCGAAGACCCGAATTCGCCGGATGCCGCCTGGCGCAACACCTGGCGGGACACCGTCACTCGCGGCCTGCGCCAGTGGAACGCCGCGGTGCAGCCGCAATTCCACTTCCCCGTCTACGACCCGTTCTTCGAGCGCGCGCCCCTCAAGGCGGGCACGGTGATGGAGGCGCTCGCGAGGCTCACGACGAGCGGGCTGTTCTACGGCGTCGTGGACGTCTTTCGCAGCCGGCGCGGCTTCGGCGACATGATGGATGGCGTGCGCTGGACCGCGGGGATGGTCGCGCAATGGGTGGCTCTCGAGGACCTGCGCGCGCAGCTGCGCGCGGCGCTCGCCCGCGAAATCACGGCTTTCCAGCCGGACGTCATTCTCGCCCACAGCCTGGGCTCCCTCATCCTCTACGACACCATCAAGCAGGACGAGGAGCATGGCGGGGCGCTCTCGGCCGGCCGCTCCATCGTCACCCTGGGCTCCCAGATCGGCAACCCGGCCGTGCGGGGCGAATTCGGCGGCCGCGTCGAGGAGCTCCGGAACGCGGCGTGGTGGTGGCATCTCTACAACCGGGAGGACGATGTCTTCACTTGCGCGATCGAGCCCCCGACCCGCGAGCGCTTCCAGCAGATCGACACCGAGTTCGATGTCGAGGGCATCGCGGACCACGAGGCCACGGAGTATCTCGCCCACGACAACACGGGCCTCGCGGTCTGGCAGGCGCTGGGAACGGGCTCGCGCTCGGCGCGCAGCCGGCCCTTCGCCATGCGCGTCCGGCCCTCGGTGCAGTCGCGCGCGCTCGACAAGCCGCAGATGCGCGCGTTGCTCGTGGGCGTGGCGGACTACCCCGACCCCGAGAACTGCCTCGCCGGGCCGGTGAACGACGTCTTCATGGTGAGTTCCGTGCTGCAGGAACTGGGCTTCCCCGCGGACAACATCCGCGTCGTGCTCAACGAACGGGCGACCGCGGCGGGCATCCGCGAGAGGCTTCACTGGCTCCTCGACGACGCCGGCGACGGCGACACCCTGTTCCTCTTCTTCGCCGGGCACGGGGCGCAGATCCCCTCCTACGGAAGCGATGCCGAGGTCGACCGGATCGACGAGTGCCTCGTGCCTTACGACTTCGACTGGCGCGCGGGCAACGCCATCACCGACGACGAGTTCTGCGCGCTCTACAGCCAGCTGCCGTACAAGGCGCAGTTCACGGTCGCGCTCGATTGCTGCCACTCGGGCGGCATGACGCGCTCGGGAGGCGCGCGGGTGCGGGGCCTGGCCCCCCCGGACGACATCCGGCACCGGAGCGTTCGCTGGGACAAGGACCAGCAGATGTGGCTGCCGCGCAAGCGGCTTCTCGAGGCGGGCGAGAACCGGGCCGCGAACTATCTCACGAGCAAGCGGGACCGCAAGGCGATGATCGGGGAGAGCGGCGCCGTGCAGCGCATCGGCCGCGCGACGAGCCTCTGGACCGACAAGCGCGACTTCAAGCGTGCCACCGGCGCATTCGGCCACGACGGGCCGTACACGCCCATCGTCCTCGAGGCCTGCGACGAGAGCGAGTTCGCGTACGAATACCGCCACGGCGCGATTTCCTACGGGGCCTTCACGTACTCGCTATGCGAGTCGGTCCGCAACGTGCTGCGGCGGAACGACGAGCGCAGGAAGCTGCGGCAGGAGCTCCTCGCCTTCACGTTCGAGGACCTGCACAAGGAGGTGGCCCGGCGGATCAAGGATGTGGTGGCCGAGCCGCAGACGCCGCAGATGGTCGGCCCCGGCGTGTGGCGGTCGAAGACCGTGCCGGGCATTTGAGACGAGGATCGGGAGACGAGCCATGGCGAAGACGAAGGCGAAGGGCAGGAGCGCCAGGCCCGCGAAGGCCGCGGGCCCCTACCTGGGCGAAGTGATCGTGTCGCACCGGTTTTGCGCGGCGCGCTTTCCGAAGCCCCCGAAGCTGCGCGATGTCGGCGACGGCAATCGCGCGCGGCTGATCCGGGAAACCGCGTTCAAGTGGATGAACGGAAAGACCATCAAGTACTGGTTCTACGACAAGCCCGCCAGGTGGACTGCGGACGAGAGCCAGGAGAACGTGGTGAGAAAGGCGTTCGACATGTGGAAGGCCCTGGGCATCGGGCTCGATTTCGCCGAGGTGCCCAGCCGGCAGGATGCCGATGTCCGCATCGCCTTCGACCTTGCCGACGGCTCGTGGTCCTACGTCGGCACGGACCTGCTCGACCAGCCGAAGGACGAGCAGACGATGAATTTCGGCTGGAGCCTCACCGCGGACCCGCAGGAGGGCCTGGACACGGCGCTCCACGAGATCGGCCACACCCTGGGCTTTCCCCATGAGCACCAGAATCCCTTCGCCGGCATCGTGTGGGACGAAGAGGCCGTCTACCGCTCGCTCGCCGCGCCCCCGAACCGCTGGAGCCGCTCCACGACGTTCCACAACATCATCGAGAAGATCGTTCCGGACACGGTGCAGGGCTCGAGCTGGGACCCCAACTCGGTCATGCACTATCCCTTCGAGGCCGGGTTGATCCTGAAGCCGCCGAAATACCGCCGCGGCCTGTCGCCGAAGGGGGGACTGTCCGCGCGGGACCGGAGTTGGGTGCGCAAGTTCTACCCTCCGATCAAGCCAGGCGCGGCGCGTGCCCTGGGCCGCTTCCAGTCCACGCCGCTGCGCATCGCGGCAGGCGGGCAGGCCGACTTCGATTTCACCGCCGACCAGACCCGCGAATACTCCTTCGCCACGTTCGGCGTGGCCGATACCCAGCTCGCCGTCAGCGGGACCGTGGGCGGGAAGACGGCGGTCCTCGCCGAGGACGACGATTCCGGCGCGGACCGCAACGCGATGCTCCGGATCAAGCTCCGCAAGGGGGAGCAGGTGCGCGTGCAGGTGCGCATGCGCTACATCGGCCAGCCGGGGGAAGCGGCGCTGATGGTGTGGTAGGCGGCCCCTCGCCGCCAGCGCGCCGCGCCAATCCGGGGGTCGCCACCCGGCCTGCGAAGGAAGAACGGCCCTGCCTAAGCCATCCGGACTAGTCCGGATGGCCGTGCCTCGCTAGTACGCCCGTTGAATGGGCGCCCCGCGACTGCGCGGCCACACTGCCTCCCGTGTCCCTACCGACACGAAGCCAAGGAGGCAACCATGCACGCGATCGACGACACCGAATTCAAGCGCTACAGGGCCATCCGCGCAGCGCTCGGCGCCACCATCCTGGCCGGCGTCGTGGCCGGGCTCGCGGCCATCGGGGCGCAGGCGCCCGAGCGCCAGCACATGACCCTCAATTGCGCCTACGAGCCCGGCGCGTCCGGCACCATGAACGACGCGCTCTCCGAAATCCCCGACGCCTGCGCGCCGAACTCGACGGCGCCGGCCACGCCCCCTCCGGGCGCCGCGGCGAGGTACGGGGTGCCCGACGCGGCCGCGTCCCTCGACCCGCACGCCCGGCCCGAACCGCTGCCGCCCACCTTCTAGGGAGACATCCATGACGAAACCCGCCCTCATGATGGCCGCAGTGCTCGCGCTTGCGGCGCCGGCGCTCGCCACACCGAAGGTCTCCGGCGACGGAGCCTGCGGCGTTCGCGCCGTGGACAACGAGTCCTTCCTCTCCTGCGACGGAAACGACGCTCCCGAGCCGGTCGGCATCGAGGAGTCCCGCGACCTCGGCTTTCCCGCCGCGATCCCGGTCACCGCGCGCCAGGCGTGGCAGGTCAAGCGCGACCTCGGAAGCCGCGTCCTGCTCGTGGACATCCGCTCCCGCCCCGAGATCGCCTACACGGGCATGCCGATCGGCGCCGACGCCAACGTGACGTTCATGCGGCCCGCCGCCGGGCTCCCCGTGATCGCCGCGAGCGGCCGCCTCGCGATGGAACTCAACCCGCGCTTTCTCGAGCAGATGGATGGCGCGCTCGCGGCAGCCGGGCTTCGCCACGGCGACGCGGTCATCGTCCTCGACCGTTCGGGCAACGGCAGCCGCCTCGCCGCCGAACTGCTGCACGAGCACGGCTACCTGCAGGTGTTCGCGATCACCGACGGCTTCGAGAGCTGGCTCCATGCGGACGCGCAAGCCGCGGTCCGCTGACGGTTCACCCGGCTCCTCTCCGGGCTTCGGGGCGCGCCTGCGTCAGGCCGCCCCGCCTTTTTCGTCCCTTGCGAGCAGCCGTTGCGCGATGACGACCGCCTCGGTGCGGTTGCGCGCGCCAAGGGCGCGGAAGACGGCGAGCAGGTGCACCTTCACCGTCGCTTCGGCGATGTCGAGGTCGCGCGCGATGACCTTGCTGGGCTTGCCTTCGGCCAGAAGGCGCAGGACGTCCTGCTGCCTCGGCGTGAGGGAGGCGATGCGGCCCGCCGGCGCCACCGGTCGCCCGGACAAGCCGGCGAGCAGACGCGGCGGGACGTACGTGCCGCCCGCGAGCACGAGCTGCACGGCCCCGACAATGACCTGCGTCGAGTCCGACTTCGGGATGAAGCCGGAAACGCCGAGCGCGAGCAGGCTCTTCACGAGCTCGCCTTCCTCCGCGGCGGAACAGGCGATCACCGGAAGCGCCGGATGCGCGGCGCGCAGTCGTCGCACGCCTTCCACGCCCCCCATGCCCGGCATGTGGACGTCGATGAGGGCGAGGTCGAGATCGGGATTCGCGTCGGCCGCCGCGAGCGCGGCCTCGGCCGTGCCCGCCTCGACGAACGTGATGCCCGGCGCCAGCGAGCCGAGCGCCACCTTGAGCGCTACCCGCACCATCTCGTGATCGTCGGCGAGCAGGAATTTCATGGGCGGGCTTCGGAGGAGATCGATGGAGCCGCGGGGTGAAGCGTCGGTGAATACTACAATAGCCGCCGGGCGCACATGAGCGTGCGCGCGAGGCGAAGCCCCATGGACTGCGTGAGCAGGATCGATCGCGTGACGGCCCGTGCGCTCCGGCCGGCGAGGCAGTTCGGGCTGCGCGCCCTCGCGTGGCTGCTCGTGGCCGTGGCCCTCGGCGCCTGCGGCGAGCGGCGCGGCGAGATCGTCCGGCTCGCCGGCGCGCGCTTCGTGGCGACGGGCGACGCGCATCCTCCCTCCGAGGGCGCGCCGTGGAAGTCGCAGCGCCTGCCGGACGACTGGCAAGCGAGCCGCCCGGGCGCGTCCGGCTTCGGCTGGTATCGGTTCACGATCGTCGCGCGCGACCCGGCCGGCCGCGATTTCGGGTTCTACCTCACCGCGACCCTCTCCAACGCCCAGCTCTACGTGAACGGCGTGCTGGCGGGCCAGTCCGGCGAGTTGCAGGGCCTGCCGCCGGAGCGCTGGGAGGCGGTCCAGCTCCTCGCGGTGCCGGGCGCGCTGGTTCGCCCGGGCGAGAACACGATCGACCTGCGCATCTACGTCCCGCCCGGCTCGCCGGGGGGAATCGGCCCGGCGCTCTTCGGCCCCTGGGAAGCGCTCTACCCGCGCGAGCTCGCCGACCAGTTCGGGCACACGATCGGTCCCTCGGTCGCGAGCCTCACGATCCTCATGCTCGGTTTCTTCATCCTCATCCTGTGGTTTCGCATCCGCGACGACCGGGAATACCTCGTGTTCGCCGTGGCCACCATCCTGTGGGGATTTCACACCGCGGTGACGCTGCTGCCGCGCGCCCCGCTGCCCGCGCCTCACTTCGCCGTCTGGTGGAACGCGGTCTACGTCCTGTGGGTCGTGTTGCTGTGCGTCTTCTGCGTGCGTTTCGCGAAGGCCCGCTGGCCGCGCTTCGAGCGCGGGGCGCTCGCGTACGCGGCCGCCAGCCTGCCGCTGCTCTACGCCGCCGCCACGGCCGGCGTGCTCGGCCCCGCCGCGGCCCTCGTCCGCCTCGGCGCCATCGTCGCCGCCGTCATCGCCCTTTACGCCGTGATCGAGAATGCGCTGCGCACGCGCGACACGCTGAGCTGGATGCTGCTCGCGACGGGGGGCGTGGCGGCCGCCGTCGGGATGCGCGACTGGCTCGCGGCGCAGGATCCGGAGAACCTGCGGCCGATGTACCTGGTGCCTTACGTGGCGCTGTTCTTCTTCGCCCTCGTGGGCTGGATCATGATCGACCGCTTCGCGAAGACGCTGCGGCAGCACGAGAGGCTGAACCTCGAGCTGGAGGAGCGCGTCGCGGAGAAGTCGCGCGCCCTGGCGATCGAGGCGGCCCGCCAGGCCGAGGCGCGGCGCGAAGCGGACAGCGCCAACCTCGCCAAGTCGCGCTTCCTCGCCGCCGCGAGCCACGACCTGCGCCAGCCGCTGCACGCCCTCGGCCTCTTCGCCTCCGCGCTCGACGAGCGCGCCCAGGATGCCGAGAGCCGCGAGCTCACGGGACGGATCAACCAGTCGATCGGCGCGCTGGAGTCGCTCTTCAACGAGGTGCTGGACGTCTCCCGCCTCGACGCCGGCGCCGTGACGGCGAACCTCCAGGCCGTGGCCCTGCAACCGCTCTTCGAGCGCATCGCGAACGACATCTCCTCGGGAGCCGAGGAAAAGGGGCTCGCGCTTCGCTTCGTGCCGACGCGGCGCGTCGTGCGCTCCGATCCCGTGCTGCTCGAGCGGATCCTGCGCAACCTCGTGGCCAACGCGATCCGGTACACCGACTCGGGCGGCATCCTCGTGGGCGCGCGGCCGCGATCGGGCCGCGTCGTGCTCGAGGTACGCGACTCGGGCATCGGCATCCCGGAGGGTCAGCACGCGCGCGTGTTCGAGGAGTTCTACCAGGTCGGAAACGCCGGTCGCGACGAGCGGCAGGGGCTGGGACTCGGGTTGTCGATCGTCAAGCGCCTGTGCGACCTGCTCGGCCACGACCTCGCGTTCGCCTCGCGCCCGGGGCTCGGAACCACGTTCCGGCTCGCGTTCGAGGCGGCCGAGCTGCCGCCGCCGGGCGAAGCCATCGCCGCGCCCGCCACGGTCGAGCAGTCGATCGCCGGCGCGCGGATCGTGGTGATCGACGACGACCGCGACGTGCGCGACGGCATGGGCGCCGTCCTGCGCTCTTGGGGCTGCGAGGTCGCCGCCGTCGCGACCGCCGGGGAGGCGCGCCGGGCGGTGAAGCCGGACGCGCCGCCGTCGCTGCTCATCGTGGACTACCACCTCGGGCCGGGTGCGACGGGCGTGGACGCCGCGCGCTCCCTGGGCCGGGAATGGGGCGGCGACATCCCCATCCTCGTCATTTCGGGCGAATCCTCGGTCGACGAGCTCGCGCGCATCCGCGAGAGCGGCTTCCCGATGCTGCAGAAGCCCGTTTCGCCCGCGAAATTGCGCAGCCTCCTCCTGCACCTGCTCGCCGGCCGGGCTGGCTGATCGCGGCACCGCGGGCGCCGGCTCAGCGGCTGTCGAGGCGCTCGATCCCGTCCTCGACGATCCTGCCGTTGCGATAGTGCGCGATGACGAGGCCGAAGCGCGAATACGGCATCCGCTTGCGCAAGCGCTTCCTTTCCGTCTCGTACGCCTCGGTGACCATCAGGACCTGGTTCGCCTGCCGCCACGCGGCGAGCGAAGGGTCGCCTTTCGCTACCTTCCGGAGCCCGGAGAGCAGCGTGAAGGCCCGCACGGCCTTGTTGCGCACGCCCAGGGCTTCGGCCCGCGCGAGCACCTCGCCCATGCGTTCCGGGGAAAGGTCGTCCTCCTGGAAGTACTCGCGGGCCGCCTCCATCGCCCGGGCCTCGCGGCGGTCGCGCTCGCGGTGATGCTCGCGCCGCTCGAGTTCCTGCCGGTGGGCCTGGGCCGCGCTCACCGCCCTGTGCCGCTCCGGCCGGCCTCCCGCCACCGGGTGCACAGAGGGATCGCCCAGCAGGTGGAACTGCGCGAGTGTCTTCCACAGCACGGGGCTCGCCCGCTTCACCGACCGCGCGTACGCGAGCCTCGCCTCGAGCGCCGCGCGTCCGAGGGAGCATCCTTCGAGGACCTTTTCCAGGAAAGCGCGGCAGATCACGTCCGCGTGCTCGCTGCCAAAGGCCGGGTCTTCCGGCGGGAAATAGGGCGCTCCGTAGGCGACGGTGCTGCTTCCGAAGTACCCGCTGGCGCCCTGCCGGAGGTACTCCAGGGCGATGCCCGGCGTGCCGCGCGTCGGCCACTCGACGTCGGGAATGTCCCGCGGATCGACAGGATCGCGTCCCCGGGACGAATCGAAGAGCTGCGCGCCGTAGCAGCATTCGGCGGCGACGACCGTGCCCGGCGTGACCTTGCCGCGGAGCGTGCGCGCGGTGAGCGCCACGGAAAAGTCGCCCCGGTTCCCGTCCTCGTCGGGCACGTCCTCGCCCGCGAAGGCGGCGTCCATGTTGCCGCCGTGGCAATTGATGAAGTGCAGGCGCGGCGCCAGGACCGAGGACGGCCAGGGATCCTTCCTCGGCGGCGACAGGTCGATCCGGGATCCCCTGCCGAAGAGCGCCTCGACGGATGCCCGGGTGGCCCGCTCCCAGCATTTCGCGGAAAGCGCGAACCCCTTCTCGAATTCCGCGCGGGGCAGGGGACGCGCCGCCGCCGCCAGCCGCAGCAGCTCCACGAGGTAGGCGGGGCGCTTCGCCCAGGTCAGGTCGGGAAGCCTCCCGACCACGCGCGACGGATGCTGGAAATCGGTCGGGTCCCTCGAGTAGGGAGCGTCGCAGGCATAAGGCGTGTCGCTCGGCACGTTGAAGTCCGAGTCGCCGACGGCGGCGGAGCGCGACACCATGCCGATCGTGTTCTCGAGCTCCTGCATCGGAACGATGTCGGGGCCGCCGAGGATGAGGTAGTAGTGGGGCCGGATCGCCTCGTCGATCGCATCGACGGCGCGCTTGGCTCCCTCCTGGTCCCGGGCGTCACGCATGGGCGAGGCGCCGAACGGCGCCAGGTCCGTCGCCCGGTCGAGCCGCACCAATTCGGTCGCGATTCCGCGCGCGGCGTCCGCGGCGACGAGTCCTTCCAAAGCCTCGAGGATTCGGGAAGCGCCAGCGCCGTACTTCGCCTCGATCGCTGCCCAGTGCGTAACGACGATCTTCCTGGTCGCGCTCATCGATGCCTCCCCAGGTTCGCGAACCGCGCGGGGGAGATGGTACGCCATTGTGGGATAATTCCCTCCCTCGCCGGATGCCCGAACGCCCCAAGGACCGATCGTGAAGAAACTCGCCCTGCTCCTCGCCTCGCTCGCCCTCACGCTCCTCGCCGGCGGCTGCGGCAGCCAGGGCAGCTCCGCGGACTATCCCGCGGACTTCAAGGTCGTCGCCGGCGACGCCTCGGCCATCGTGACGTGGACCGCGGAGCCCGACGTCGACTACTGGATCTTCTACGGGAAGGGCGACTCGGTCACGACGGCCAACTGGGCCTCCACGGGCGGTTCGGTGATCACCAAGGCGACCTCCCCCCGCGTGATCACGGGCCTCACCAACGGCACGACCTACTCCTTCACCATCAACGGCCGGAAGGACGGCGGCCCGGGCGGCAGCGGCGCGCCCACGCAGGTCGTGGTGCCCCAGCTCGCGGGAGCCAACTGGTCCCTCGGCGCCCCCCTCGGCACCGGCGCGCTCAAGGGCATCGCCTCCGGCTTCGGCGCCTCGGGAAGCGCCGTCATCGCTGTCGGCGCGAACGGCGCGATCTTCACGAGCATCGGCGGCGCGGCGACGACCGCGCCGGCCAACCCCGCCGCGCCCGCCGACCTCAACGCCGTGTGGTACGGAGGCTCGGGCTTCGTGGCCGCGGGCGCGAACGGCACCATCCTCCACTCCCTGGACGGGACGACCTGGGAAGCGCAGGCGAGCACGACCACCGCGAACCTCAATGGCGTAGCCAGCCTGCCGATCGGCGGGTACGTCGCGGTCGGCAACGGCGGCGCGATCGTCGCGAGCACCGGCGGCACGAGCTGGGTCCCGGCGACCCCGCTGACGGGCAACCACCTCCATGCCGCGATCTTCGGCAACAACCGCTACGTCGCCGTCGGCGCCAACGGCACGATCCTGATGAACACCGATGGCGTCTGGACGCAGGTCGCCTCCCCCACCACCGCCGACCTTCGAGGCGTTTCGTACGCCGCGCTTTCCACGACGACCGACGGCATCACGACCACCACCCATGTCTATGTCGCGATCGGCGCGGCCGGAACGGTCCTCGTGAGCAACGACGCGACGAACTGGACCGCGCAGACGCCGATCTCGGCCCGGGACCTCACGGCCATCGTCTACGGCGGTCAATTCGTGGCCGTCGGGAAGGCGGGCGTCATCTTCACCAGCCCGGACGGGGTCGCCTGGACGGCACGCGCGTCCGGGACAACGGCCGACTTCAACGCGATCGCACGCACCCAGACCGGCTACACGGCGGTGGGTGACGCGGGGACGAACGTTTCGTCGTTCTAGCGGTCCGATTCATCGCTGACCCCGACCCCTCCTCCCGAGGGAGGCGGGAGCAGTTGCTTCCCCTCCGAAGAGGAGCGGGGAGCAGTCAGATGCGGTAACGATTCATCGGCGCCGCATACCCTACAATTCGCCCCCCGTATCCTGCATTTCGTCCCACGGAGGTGGCCCCCCGCCACGGGGCGCAATATCCTCCCGCATCCTCAAGAACGCCGGAAACCCGCCATGACGCATCGCCATACCCTGGTTCTCGTCCTCGCGCTCGTCCTCGCCGCATGCGGCAAGGGCCCGGATGCGCCCCAAAAGGGTGCAAGCGCGGCCGGTCAACCTCTCCTCGTCTCCATCGAGGACGTCCACACCGTCAAGAGCAGCGCGCTCGCCTCGGGCCCGTCCATCACCGGCACGATCCAGCCCGAGCGGCGCGCCGACCTTCGCGCCGAAGTCTCGACCGTCGTTCTCCAGGTGCTCAAGGAGAACGGCGATGCCGTCCGCCGCGGCGACCTCCTGGTTCGCCTCGACGACACCGCGATCCGCGACGGGCTGGCCTCCGCCGAATCCGCCAGCCGCGCCGCCGCGCAGGCCTTCGAGCAGGCCGAGCGCCAGTTCCAGCGGATGACGACGCTGCGCGGCTCCGGAATGGCCTCCACCCAGCAGCTGGAGGATGCGGAGATCCGCCGCAACAACGCGCAGAGCGACCTCGAGGGCGCGAAGACCCGCGCCGTGCTCGCCCGCCAGCAGCTCCAGCGCACCGCGGTGCGGGCGCCCTTCGACGGCATCGTGAGCGACCGCAAGGTCTCCGCCGGCGACACCGCGCAAGTCGGCAAGGAACTCCTCAAGGTGATCGACCCGGCCAGCATGCGCTTCGAGGGCCTGGTCTCGGCCGACAACATCGGCAACGTGAACGCCGGCCAGGTCGTGAGCTTCCGGGTGAACGGCTACCCCGACCAGGAGTTCGCCGGGAAGGTGCGGCGCGTGAACCCCGCGGCCAACGCGACCACGCGCCAGGTCGAGGTGCTGGTCGATTTCACGGGCGAGAGGCAGCCGCGCCTCGCGGGCCTGTACGCCGAGGGCCACATCGAGACGGCGAGCACCACCAGCCTCATGCTTCCGGCATCCGCGCTCGTGCGCGACGGCGACAAGGCCTCGGCCTGGCGCGTGAAGGACAACAAGCTGCAAAAGGTCGTGCTCGCCCTGGGCGAGCGAGACCCGCGCACGGGCGACTTCGCCCTCAAGGGCGGGCTCGCGGAGGGCGACCAGGTGATCCGCCACCCCAACGCGCTGCTCAAGGACGGCCAGCTCGTCCAGGCTTCCGCGCCGCCCACCCCCACCAAGGCCGCCTCCACCGCCGTTCCCGCCGCGCCCGCGAGGAACTAGCCATGTTCCTGTCCGACTTCAGCATCAAGCGGCCGGTATCGGCGGTCGTCGTCATCATCGGCCTCATGTGCCTGGGGCTGCTCGCCCTCAAGAACCTGCGCGTGAACCAGATCCCGGACGTGGAACAGCCGGTGATCGTGGTGAACATCCCCTACCCCGGCGCCTCGCCGGAGACGGTGGAGCGCGAGATCGTGAACCGCGTCGAGAAGGCCCTGCAGTCGATCCCGCAGGTCTACCAGATCCGGTCCACCGCGGCCGAGAGCAACGCGCAGATCGTCATCATCTTCAACTTCAAGAAGAACATGGTGGAGGCGTCCGACGAGATCAGGAACGCCATCGCCTCGGTCCGCCACAAGCTGCCGGTGGAGATGCGCGAACCGATCCTTCGCCGCATCGACCCGTCGGCGCAGCCCATCATGCAGATGGCGCTTTCCTCCAGCGCCCAGACCCACGCGGAGATCTCGCGCCTGGCCGAGGACGTCCTGGCCGACAGGTTCCGCGGGATCGACGGCGTCGCCGTCGTCAACGTGAACGGCGCGCTGCGCCGGGAGCTCTCCGTGCTGCTGCGCGCCGAGAAGCTGCGCGAGTACAACATGTCGGTCACCGACGTGGTGAGCGCGCTGCGCATGCAGAACACGACGGCCCCGGTCGGCCGCGTGAAGGGCGCGCTCGACGAGCAGAGCATCCGCCTGGTGGGGCGCATCGAGTCGCCGGCGGAATTCGAGCAGATCGTCCTAAAGCGCCGCGGCAACGAGGTGGTGCGGCTGGGCCAGGTGGCGAGCGTGTCGGACGGCTTCGCGGAGCTTGCGGGCTTCAGCGTGAGGAACGGCCACCCCAACGTCGGCATCTCCGTGACGCGCTCGCGCGACGCGAGCACCGTCTCGGTGGCGGCCAAGATACGCAAGCAGGTCGAGGAGATCAACAAGACGCTTCCGGCGGGAACGAAGCTCGAGGTCACGCAGGACGGCGGCGAGGACGCCGAGGCGAGCCTCGAGAACGTGATCGAGGCCCTCGTCTTCGGCGCGATGCTCACCGTCCTCGTCGTGTACGCATTCCTCAACTCGTGGCGCTCGACGCTCATCACGGCGCTGTCTCTGCCCACCTCGGTGATCGCCGCCTTCATCGCCGTCTGGGCCTGCGGCTTCACCCTCAACTTCATGACGCTGCTGGGGCTGTCGCTCGCCATCGGCGTGCTGATCGACGACGCCATCGTCGTGCGGGAGAACATCGTCCGGCACATGGAGCGCGGCGCCGACCGCATGTCGGCCGCCCGCGCGGGCACGGCCGAGATCGGCCTCGCGGTGACGGCCACCACCTTCTCGATCATCGCCGTGTTCATCCCCGTGGCCTTCATGGGCGGCGGCGCGGGCGAGTGGTTCCGCCCGTTCGCGCTGACGGTGGCCACCTCGGTGCTCATGAGCCTTTTCATCTCCTTCACGCTGGACCCGATGCTCTCGGCCTACTGGGGCGACCCGGTGGGCTACCAGCAGCAGGAGAAGAAGGGCATCCGCCGGTGGCTCTCCCGGTTCAACGTCTGGTTCGACCACCAGTCCGACCGCTACGGCAACGTGATCGCCTGGGCGCTGCACCACCGCCGCTCCATGACCGCCATCGCCGTGGCGAGCCTCGTGGGCGCGCTCGCCCTGCAGGCCACGGTCGGCGGGTCGAGCTTCCTGCCGGCCTCCGACGTGGGCGTCATCGCCATCGAGGTGCGAACGCCGTCGAGCGCGAGCCTCGACTACGCGCGGCTCAAGGTGGAGAAGGCCGCGGAGCTCGCCCGCACCCTCCCGGAGACGAAGGCCACCAACAGCCAGGTCAACGCGACCGGCGGCCGCGTCTACGTCGACCTCGGCAAGAGCACGAAGCGCAAGAGAAGCGCCGCCGAGATCGCGGTGGACCTGCGCGTCCTCATGGCCCGCCTCGTGGGCGCGGAGTACGTCGTGCTCGACGACCTCAACAACGGCGCGCGCAAGCCCGTGCAGATCCAGTTCTCCGGTCCGGATTCGCGCCGCCTGATGGCCATCACCAGCGACTTCATGGAGAAGCTGAAGAAGGTGCCGGGCGCCGTCGACGTGGGCCTGTCGGAGCAGGAGCCCAAGGACGAGCTGAAGATCGAGCTCGACCGCGGGCTCGCCAACTCCCTGGGCATCGCCGTGGGCGACGCGGCGCAGGCGCTGCGCGTGGCGTTCGCCGGCGTGGAGGTTGGCGACTGGGTCGACCCCACCGGCGAATCGCGCGACGTCGCCGTGCGGCTGCACCCGGACGACCGCGTGGACGCGGCGAACATCGAGCACCTGCCCATCGCCGTGACCGGCAGCAACATGATGGTGCCGCTCGACCAGATCGCGACCATCACCATGGGCAAGGGCCCGGCGCAGATCCAGCACTCCGACGGCAAGCGCATGATCGCGGTGTCGGCAAACGCGCAGGGCCGTTCGCCCGGCGAGGTGACGGCCGACGCGATGAAGATCGCGAAGCAGATCGACTTTCCGGCGGGCTACGGGCTGGAGCTGGGCGGCGCATCGCGCGACCAGAAGGAAGTCTTCTCCGAGATGGCGACGGCCCTGGTCATGGGAATCGCGCTCATGTACCTGGTGCTGGTGATGCAGTTCGGCTCCTTCACGGCGCCGCTGCCGGTGATGCTGTCGCTGCCGCTCAGCCTCATCGGCGTGGTGCTGGCGCTCCTCGCCACGCGCGGCACGCTGAACCTCATGAGCTTCATCGGCGTGATCATGCTGATGGGGCTCGTGGCCAAGAACGCGATCCTGCTCCTCGACTGCGCGCGCAAGGAAGAGGCGCAAGGCGTGTCCCGCGAGGACGCGCTCATGCACGCCGGGCGCGTGCGGCTGCGGCCCATCCTCATGACCACGTTCGCGCTCATCGCCGGCATGCTGCCCGTGGCGATCGGCCTGGGCGAGGGCGGGGAGTTCTACCGCCCCATGGCGGTCGCGATCATCGGGGGCACGATCACCTCCACCATCCTCACGCTGCTGGTGGTGCCCACGTTCTACGATTCCATCGAAATCGCGCGCGACCGCGCCATCGCCAAGTATCGCGTCCGCGAGACGCGGTGGAACGCGCTCGCGGCCTTCGTGCTGACCGTGGCCGAGGCGCTCCTCGCGCTGCTGGGGATCAGGTCGGCCTATCGCCTGCTGAAGAGGCTCTACGGCAAGGCGAAAGGCCGGTCGGGGCGGGGGCCGGGCGCGCCGGCGCCGGTCGCGGGCGATTGATGTAGAGTCGGGCCTTCGCCATTCGCAGGTGTTGGCCATGATCCGACCCGCCCTGTTCCTCGCAGCCTTCGTCGCGGTGTTTCCCGCAAGCGCGTTCGACCTCCAGGGCCACCGCGGCGCCCGCGGGCTCATGCCCGAGAACACGCTGCCGGCCTGGAAGAAGGCGCTGGAGCTGGGCGTGGACACGATCGAGTGCGACATGGCGATCACGAAGGACGGCGTCGTCGTGGTCCATCATGACCTGCGGCTCAATCCGGACATCGCGCGCGGGCCCGACGGCAAGTGGCTGGAGAAGCCGACCCCCGCGATCAGCGAGCTCACCTTCGAGGACCTGCAGAAGTACGACGTCGGCCGCCTCAGGCCGGAGACGAAGTACGCGAAGGAATTCCCGGACCAGCAGCCGGTGGACGGGACTCGCGTCCCGAGGCTCTCCGACCTCTTCGACCTGGTGAAGAAGTCGGGGAACGCGAAAGTCGGGTTCGACTGCGAGACGAAGGTTTCGCCGCTGGAGCGCCACCTGACGCTTGCGCCGGAAGAGTTCGCCGGGCGCGTCGTCGCGGAGATCCGCAAGGCGGGAATGCAGGACAGGCTGATGATCCAGTCCTTCGACTGGAGCACGCTGCAGGTCGTCCAGAAGATCGCGCCCGAGATCCGGACGATGTACCTGTCGTCGCCGCGCACGCTCAAGCCGGAGGCCGACGGCAAGCCTTCGCCGTGGCTCGCGGGCTTCCCGCCCGAGGCGCACGGCGGCTCGGTTCCCAAGGCGGTCAGGGCGGCCGGCGGCAGGATCTGGGCGCCGAACCAGACCTTCCTCACGCCCGAGATGCTCGCCGAGGCGCGCGCGCTGGGAATCGCCGTGATCCCCTGGACGGTGAACAGCCCGGCGATGATGGCGAAGCTCCTGGACATGGGCGTCGACGGGATCATCTCCGACCGGCCGGACCTCGTGCAGGCGGAGTTGAAGAAGCGCAAGTAGGCGGAGGGACGGCCTCCCTCCCCGGCTGCCGCACCCGGCTGCGGCAACAACGCTGCCGCGTGTCATCCCGCGGCGCCCCTCCCGCGTTAAGGGGGCGGGCCGACCCGGCCCCGCCCGACCTGGGAGATACCCGTGTTCGAATCGCTGCAATCCGCCCTCGCCGCCAACCAGCTGGTGTCGGGAGGTATCGTGCTGGCCGCCCTCGGCGTGGCCGCCATGTGGCTGCGGGAGGTCCCGGGCAAGTTCGCCAGGTGGGCGAAGCACTTCCTCGTGACCACGCTCGCGATCGACAGCCGCGAGGAGCTCATGTTTCCCGCGCTCGTGGAATACATGGACACCCGCGACGCCCTGCGCCGCCTCAACAACTTCACGGTGCGCACCGTCCGCGACCAGGATTCCAGCTACCAGAGCCTGCACGACGAGCTGCAGCAGGGCGGGCGGCCGCACGTGGCCTTCTCCCCGGGCGAGGGCTTCCACCTCTTCTTCCTCGACGGGCGCCTCATGTGGATGAAGCGCGAGGTGCAGGTGGGCATGGCGGTGGTCGAGAAGATCACCCTCTCCACGCTCGGCCGCAACAAGGCGCCGCTCGAGGCGCTCGTCCACGCCGCCATGGAGCACCGCATCGCGCGGGAGCTCAACCGCATCGCGATCTACGTGCCCGGCACCTACGGCAACGACTGGACGCGCGCGCGCCTGGGCAACAACCGCAAGCTCGACTCCGTCCTGCTCAAGAGCGGCCAGAAGGAGGCGATCCTCGCCGACCTCGACCGGTACTTCGCGTCGCGCGAAAGGTACGAGACGCTCGGCATCCCGTGGCGCCGCGGCTACCTCCTCTACGGCCCTCCGGGCACGGGCAAGACCTCGCTCGTCACGGCGCTCGCCTCCGAGCTGGCCCTCAACGTCTGCGTGCTCTCGCTCGCCTCGCCCAACGTCACCGACGAGAAGATCGGCAACCTCCTCGCGAGCGTGCCGCGCCGCTCGGTCATCCTCATCGAGGACGTGGACGCCTTCTTCCAGAGCCGCAGCAAGGCCGACAGCCAGGTGCGAGTGTCCTACTCCGGCTTCATCAACGCGCTCGATGGCGTCGCCGCGCACGAGGGCTCGGTGGTGTTCCTCACGACGAACCACCCGCAGCTCATCGACGAGGCGGCCATCCGCTCCGGCCGCGTGGACTTCCGGCTGGAACTGGGCCTGTGCGACCGCGGCCAGCTCGAGCGCATGTTCATGAAGTTCATCGACGACCCCGTGGCGGCCGCCCGCTTCGCGGACGCGGTGGCGGCCGACCGCTGGTCGCCGGCGCAGGTGCAGGAGCGGCTGCTGAAAGCGGGATCGCCGGAAGAGGCGCTGGCGCTGTTCGAGGAGTCGCCGGCGGCAGACGTGGCGCTCCTTCGGGCCGCTTGATTCGCGAGGCGGGCAAGGAGCTGGAGAGCCATGCCTCGCGCACGGTTTTGACCCGGCCGGGACCGGTGGGGCAAGATTCCACCATGCTCGCCGCCCCTGTCCGCCATCTCGCCCTTCTCCTCGGTGTCGCCGCGACCGCCGTGCTGGCCGGCGCTCCCGCCCTGGCCGAGGTCAAGGTCGCCCTTGTCGTCGGCAACGCCGCCTACCCGTCGGCACCGCTGCGCAATCCCGTCAACGACGCCACGGCGATGGCCGAGCGGCTGAAGGCGGCGGGTTTCGAGGTGACGCTGCGCACGAACGTGACGCAGCGCGAGATGACGCGCGCGGTGAGCCGGTTCGGCCAGGACCTGAAGACGGGAAGCGTGGGCTTGTTCTATTACGCGGGCCACGGCATGCAGGTTCGCGGGCGCAACTTTCTCGTCCCGGTCGACGCCGACATCCAGAGCGAGGCTTCCGTTCGCAGCGAGGCGGTCGACCTCGATCTCGTCCTCGAGCAGCTCGGGCCCTCGCGCCTGAGCATGGTGATCCTCGACGCCTGCCGCAACAACCCGTTCGAGGGCCGTTTCCGCTCGTCGGGCGGAAGCGGGCTCGCCCAGATCGACGCGCCGAAGGGAACGCTCCTCGCCTACGCCACCGCCCCGGGCAAGGTGGCCTCCGACGGCGACGGCTCGCACGGGCTCTACACCGCGGAACTGCTCAAGGCGATGGATCTCCCCGGCGCCAAGGTCGAGGAGGTGTTCAAGGCCGTGCGGGTCAACGTGATCAAGGCCACCGCGGGGCTGCAGGTCCCGTGGGAATCCTCGTCGCTCACCGGGGACTACTATTTCCGGCCTGCGGCCGCCGCGCCGCCGAAGGCATCCCGCGACACCGCGTCCGTGCAGGGCGAGCTGCAGGCGAAACTCGACGCCGAGCGCCGGCAGCGCGAGATGGATGCGCAGTCGCTCAAGGCGGAGATGGAGAAGCTGCGGGAGGAGGTCCGGCGCCTGTCGCTCGCCGCCGCGCCCGCGCAGGCGAAGCCGCCGGTGGAATGGCCGGCACCGCCGGGGACGAAGGCGCCGCCCGCGAAGGAGGCCGCGCCCGCCGTGAAAAGCGGCAACGAGTCCGCCGCCCCGAAGGAGACCACGCCACGCAAGGACGTCCCGAAGGATTCTCCGGCGGGCGCCGCCGCCCGGCTGCGCGAAGGCGGCGCACAGGAATGGGCGCGCCGCATCGGGCAGCTTGAAGGCCAGCGCGGCCAGCTCACGTTCTCCAAGGCAGCGGCGATTCTCCTCGCCCCTCTCAGCGACGAACAACTCCTCGTTCTCGTCGGCAAGGAACGCGCCATGCGGGACATGCCCTACAGCAGCGCGTTCGCGCTCGGTGTCAACGCCAGGGGCGGGCTCGTCGGGCGGTGGTCGTGGAAGGAGCGCACGCCCGACATCGCGACCGGGGAAGCGATCGATCGCTGCAGCCGCCATGCGATGGCGCGATGCAACGCCGTCATGGTGGACGGCGAGTTCCGCGAATCCGAGTTCCTGGCATGGGCGCGCGGCGCGAGCGGGAAGAGCATCCTGCGCCTGCGCGCCGACCTGCTTCGTCTTCACGCCGGTATCCGCTAGGTCTTCGCCAGCGCCCCGGGCAGCGTCCCTACTCCACCACTGTCTGCGACTGCTCCCGCAGGTACTGCGCGACGTAGTAGAAGGAACCGATCGCCTTGCCGGTGGAACCCGAGCCCTTCCATCCCCCGAAGGGCTGGTAGCCCGGCCACGCGCCGGTGGTGGCGCCCTGCGGGCGATTCACGTACACCACGCCGGCCTCGATGCGATCGAGGAAGGCATCGACCTCTTCCGGTGCCCCGTAGAAGCCGGCGGTGAGGCCGTAGTCGGTGTCGTTGGCCCTGGCGAGCGCCTCGTCCAGCGAGTCGACCGCGCCCACGAGCGTGAACGGCAGGAAGTGCTCGTCGCGCCACAGGCGGGATTCGTGCGGCGCGGTGGCCACGGTCGGCGCCACGAAGTAGCCCCGGGCGAGTTCGCCGTCGGCGAGCTCGCGCCCGCCGGCGAACACCTTCCCGCTGCCCGAGACCTCCGCGACCACCTTGCGATAGCGCTCGCGCGCCGCCGCGTTGATCACCGGGCCCATCCAGTTTCGCCGCAGCGTGGGATCGCCCACGGCGGCATCGCCGGCCAGCTTCGCGAGCCGTGCGACGAGCTCGTCCATCACCGGGCGCTCGGCCAGCACGCGCGAGGTCGCGGAACACTTCTGCCCCTGGAGTCCGAAGGCCGACCGGAAGATGCCCGTCGCGGCCCGCCCCAGGTCGGCGTGGCGCGTGACGATCACCGGGTTCTTGCCGCCCATCTCCACGATGCAGGGCCGCGGCCAGCGTCCCTCGCCGAAGAGGCGCACGATGCGCATGCCCACCTCGCCGGAGCCGGTGAAGGTGATGCCGGCCAGGTCCGGGTGGCGAACGAGCGCCTCGCCCACTTCCGCGCCGCCGCCGGTCACGTAGTTCACGACGCCGTCGGGGATGCCGGCCTCGCGGAAAGCGTCCATCAGCAGCGCCCCGCTCCACGCGGTATCGCTCGCCACCTTGAACACGACGGTGTTGCCCGCCACGAGCGCGGCGCCGATCGGGCCGCCCGCGAGCGCCATGGGGAAATTGAACGGCGCGATCACCGCCCAGACGCCGTGGGGCTTGAGGACCGTGCGGTTGTGGCTCGCGAAGCCCTTGAGGGGGTCGTCGGGCAGGAAGCGCACGAAGCCGCCGTTCTCCTCCATCTCCGCGCAGTACCAGCGGATGAGGTCGGCGGTCTCCTGCACCTCGCCAAGGGCTTCCATGCGATTCTTGCCCACCTCCAGCGCCATGGCGGCGCCGAGCTCGTAGACGCGCGCTTCGATGCGCGCCGCCGCCGCGCGAAGGAGCGCCACGCGCTCCGTCCATGGCGTCCGCGCCCACGGCCGGAAGGCCGCGCGCGCGGCCGCGACGGCATCCGACACGTCCTGCGCCGTGCCGCGCGGGAACCGCGCGAGCAGCCAGTCGCGGTCGATGGGGGACCGGCACTCGAACTCCTGGCGGGCGAGCCTCGCCTCGCCGCCGATGCGCATGGGATGCAG
>JAGRPO010000037.1 GCA_019449455.1 Betaproteobacteria bacterium
GTGCGCGCGCTCATGCGCCAGGACCCGGACATCATCATGGTGGGCGAGATCCGCGACCTGGAGACGGCGGACATGGCCGTCCAGGCCGCGCTCACCGGCCACCTCGTGCTCTCCACGCTGCACACGAACGACGCGCCCTCGGCCGTCACGCGGCTCCTCGACCTGGGCGCTCCCGCCTACCTCCTCAGCGCCTCGCTCCTGGGCGTGATGGCGCAGCGCCTCGTGCGCACGCTCTGCCCGCACTGCAAGCAGAAGGTCGCCTTCCAGCGCGACGACGACGTGGCGACCTGGAACGCGATCTGCGCGCCGTTCAAGTCGACGCCCCCGGCGGAGGTCTGGCGCCCGGTGGGTTGCCTGGAGTGCCGCAACACGGGCTACCTGGGCCGCATCGGCATCTACGAGATCCTCACCCTCACGGTGGACATCAAGCGCCTGCTCGTCGCCGAGCCGGACCTCGCGAAGCTCACGGAGGCCGCCTACCGCGCCGGCATGCGCCCGCTGCGCCTCTCCGGCCTGATGAAGGTCGCCCAGGGCCTCACGACGATCGAGGAAGTGCTCAAGGTCGCTCCCGTATGACACGCCGTCCATGAAGGCGAGCCTGTACGACCTGGTGGGCGTCCCGCCGGACGCGCCCCGCGAGATGGTCGCCTCCGCGTGCCGCCGCCGCGTCGCGAAGCTCGAGCGCGAGACGGGCGACCAGGCGCGCGCCGAGATCTACGCCATTCGCGAGGCGTGGTCGATCCTGGGCGACGAGAAGCTGCGCGCGGGCTACGACGCCTCGCTCGCCGCGCCGAAGCCGGACCCGTTCGCCGCCGCCTCCGCGCTCGACGCCGAGATCCGCACGGGGTCGGTCGCGGCCACGCTCCTCAGGCGGCGCACTCTCCTGCCGGGCCAGTGGGAGGGCTACCGCAAGCTCGTGGGCGCGATGCTGGTCGTGGGATTCATCGCCCTCTCGCTCGCCTGGAACCAGGGCAACCGCGTGGCCGTGCAGAAGAAGGTCGAGGCCGCCGAGTACGAGGCCACCTACGGCGAACCGATGCCCGACCCGCGCAAGGCCGCCGCGGTGGAAGAGGCGAAGCAGGCGGAGCCCTTTTCCGCCGAGAAGTTCGAGCAGGAGCTGAAGGAGCGCGAGGCGCAGATCCGGGAGCAGGTCGCGAAGGAGCAAACGGCGAAGGAAGACGAGTTCCGCGACAGGCTGCAGGGCGAGAACGCGCCCTCCTCGAGCCGCCGGCGCTCGCGCTACTCGCGCTAGCGCGCAGGCGCGCGCGGCGGCGCGGGCGGCTCGCCGAGGAGCTCGCGGACCAAGGCCGACTCGCGCGCGTAGAACCCCTCGGTGTGGAACGTCTCCGGGAGCCTGTAGAGCTCGTAGTCGAAGTGGTGGCACATCTCGTGCACCAGCGTGCGCAGGAACGTGCGGAATTTCACCACGTCGTCGCGCGCCGCGGTGCGCATCCACACGCTCACGCGCGCGACCTTCCCGTCGTTGTCCGGCTCGTATAGGCCGTGCAGCTCGCCGCCCGCGTCGCTCGGCCGGCGCGCGAGGATGCGCGCGCGCACCGGCGGCGTGCCCAGCCGCGCATTGAGGGCGTCGACCAGCGCCTGGCTGGCCGTTTGAGCCGCGCGCGGCTCGCCCGTGGCGAGCGCCGGCTCGATGGCCCTGGCCAGCGGGACCAGGGCCGCCGCGTCGCGCAGATCCACGCGTGCGATGGCATCGCTGCGGCGGTAGGTGCGCTGCCGGGCGGGAGAGAGCCGGTCGTAGTAGGCGAAGGTCATGACGCCCGGAATTCTAATAGACTCGACGTCATGCAGCGCCCGCCCGCGTCCCGCTTCCCGTTTGCGCTCCTCGCGCTGCTCGCGTTCCTCGCCGGCTGTGCGACCGCGCCGCCGCCGGCCGCGCCGCCGCCGCGCCTCGTCGTGCTGGTCGTGGTGGACGGCCTGCCGCAGCGCCAGGTGACCGATTACCGCGACCAGCTCGGTCCGGACGGCCTCAACCGGTTGCTGCAGCGCGGCGCCTGGCTCGCCGACGCCCACTACGGCCACGCGTACACCGTGACCGCCCCGGGGCATGCCACGATCCTCACGGGGGCCTACCCGCACCGCACCGGGATCATCGGCAACGAATGGCGCGACCCGGCCACCGGCGAGCCCGTCTACTGCACCGGCGATGCCGCGCACGGCTACCTCGGGCACAGGACCGGGCGCTTCGCCGGCACGAGCCCGCGCAACCTGCGGGTGGAATCGCTGGGCGACGTGCTTCGGCGGGAACGCCCGGCGGCGAAGGTCCTCGCCGTCTCGGGCAAGGACCGGGGCGCCATCCTCCCGGCAGGCCGCGCGGGGACGGCGTACATCTACATGGCCCAGACCGGCACTTTCGACTCGACGACGTACTACATGCGGAAGCTTCCCGCGTGGGTGCGCGCGTTCAACGCGGCGAGTCCCGCCGACCGGTACTTCGGCGCGAAGTGGGAGCCGCTGCTGCCGGAGATGGCCTACGCGCGCTCCGTCCCCGACGGCCGGCCCTGGTTCGGGCGCGGCGGGTCGCTGCCGAAGACGATGGGCGAGGGCATGGACGGTCCCGGCCCGCTCTTCTATGGAAGCCTTTTCGCGAGCCCGTTCTCGGACGCGCTCACGCTCGACTTCGCGCGTGCCGCGATCGCGGGCGAGTCGCTCGGCGCCGACGAGGTCACGGACCTGCTGTCGGTGAGCCTGTCCGGCCACGACTACGTGAACCACTCGTGGGGCGCGGAGTCGCGCATGTCGCACGATCACCTGCTGCACCTCGACAACCTGCTCGCGGCGTTCCTTCGCGACCTCGACCGGACGGTGGGACGCGACCACTACGTGGCGGTGCTCACCGCGGACCACGGCTTCATGCCGGCGCCGGAGTACTCGGCATCGCAAGGGCGCGACGGCGGGCGGCAGAACGCGGGAGAGACGCTCGCGGTGCTGAACGCGGGTCTCGCGGCCCGCTTCGGCGCCGGAACCTGGGCCCTGGCGTGGAGCGCGCACGGCATCCTGCTGGACCGGCCGCTCGTCGCGCGGCGCGGGATCGACGCGCGCGCCCTCGACGAGGAAGCGAAGCGGCTCCTCCTCGCGCAGCCCGGCGTGGCCGCGGTGTTCGCGCGCCCGGAGCTCGAGGCGGGCGCCACGCCCGACGTCCCGTTCCTGGACGCCGCGCGCAACGCGTGGCATCGCGAGCTTTCGGCCGACCTGCAGGTCGTGCCCAAGCCGGGGTGGATGTTCACCTCCTACGGCACGGGCACCACGCACGGCTCGCCCCACCGCTACGACACCCACGTCCCGGTCCTCTTCTACGGCCCGAAATGGGTGAAGCCCGGCCGCATCGACGCGCGGGCGGAGATCGTGGACATCGCACCGACCCTCGCGCGGATGCTGGGCATCGCCGCGCCTTCCTCGTCCGAGGGTCACCCGCTGCCGCTCGCACCCTGACGGCGCGCCGCGAATCTGTCTCCGTACCCGGTTCACGAACCGGGTACGGGAACAGGGTTCAGCGCTCGGGAGGGCGGATCTCGCCGAAGCGCGGCAGGAACATGCCGGACCTGCGGTCCTCGACGAAGTGCGCCAGCGTCCGGCGAACGCTCGCGAAGGCGAGATCCGCCCAGGGGATCTCGTCCTCGCGCACGAGCGTCACCTCGAGGCTCTCGGCGCCGGGCGAGAAGTCGAGGTCGAGGAGCCGCGCGCGGAAGATCACGTACACCTGGCTGATGTGCGGCACCGAGAAGAGGGTGTAGAGCTGCTCCACCTCGATCCTCGCGTTGGCCTCCTCCAGCGCCTCGCGGGCGGCTCCCTCGGGCGCCGTCTCGTTGTTCTCCATGAAGCCGGCCGGCAGCGTCCACTTGCCGTGGCGCGGCTCGATGGCTCGCCGGCACAGGAGAATGCGGTCTTCCCATACGGGCACCGAGCCCACGATGACCTTGGGATTCTGGTACTGGATGTGCCCGCAGGCGGGGCAGACGGCGCGCGAATGCGTGTCCCCCGGCGGGATCCGGTATTCCACCTTCGCCCCGCAGGCGTTGCAGTGGTTGATGGCGGGGTGAAGGGTCATGCGCGGGTGCGGCATTGCGTGGCCTGCATGCATCCCATGGTATCATAAGCCTATGAAAACTATCGGAAAAACCATTCTCGCGGCGGGCCTCGCCTGGGCCGGCGCGGCGCACGCGGTGTTCGAGCCCGGCGAGAAGATCGTCGTGCTCAACTCCGGCGACGGGTCGATCTCGATCGTCGATCCGGTTTCACGGCAGGAGGAGAAGCGCGTGCCCGTGGGCAAGGAGCCGCACCACCTCATGGCCACTCCCGACAGCAAGGAGCTCATCGTCGCCAACGCGGCCAGCAACGACCTCGTGTTCCTCGACCCGAGGACGGGCGACATCCTGCGCCGCGTCCCCGGCATCAGCGACCCGTACCAGATCGCCTACTCGCCGGACAGGAAGTGGTTCGTGTCCGCGTCCAACCGGCTCGACCGCGTCGACATCTACCATGCCGGCACGTTCGAGCTCGCCAAGCGGCTGGCGCTCGCAAAGGTTCCCAGCCACATCGCGTTCAGCGCCGACAGCAAGCTCGCGTTCGTGACGCTGCAGGAGTCGAACGAGATCGTCGCCATCGACCTCGACAGCCAGGAGGTGCTGTGGAAGATGGCCACCGGCAAGCAGCCCGCGGGGATCTGGATGACGCCCGACGACAGGCACCTGCTCGTGGGCATCACCGGCGAGAGCCACCTCGAGATCTACGACTGGCGCGCCCGCAAGATGGTGAAGCGCATCCTCACCGGCCTGGGCGCGCACAATTTCGTGGCGAAGGGCGACGGCCGCCACGTGTTCCTCTCCAACCGCATGGCCAACACGATATCGATGGTGGACCAGCAGACGCTCGAGGTGAAGGAGACGTTCAGCGTCCCGGGCGGCCCCGACTGCATGGAAGTCACGAAGGACGGCAAGCAGTTGTGGACGACCGCGCGCTGGGTCCGCATGCTCACCGTCGTGGACCTCGAGACGAAGAAGGTGCTGCACCGGATCCCCGTGGGCAAGTCGCCGCACGGCCTCTACTTCCAGTCGCACGCCCCGCGCCAATGAGATTCCGGGCCTTCCTCGCGGCCGCGGCCGTCGCGGCCTCTCCCGCCGGCGCCGCGCCCTGCACGGGCACGGTCTACCTCACGTTCGACACCGGCAACATGGAGCCCGCGGAGTCCATCGCCGGCATCCTCGACAAGCACGGCGTCAAGGCCACCTTCTTCCTCGCCAACGAGAAGACCAGGCGCGGCGACAACGCGCTCGACGCCTCGTGGGCCCCGTACTGGAAGCGCCTCGCCGGGGCGGGCCACGCGTTCGGCTCGCACACCTGGCGGCACTGGTATTTCGCCGGCGACACGGCACGGGGCAAGGTCCGCTACGCGCCGCAGGGCGGCACGCAGGGCGAGCTGCTCGACGCGCAGGCGCTCTGCGCGGAACTGAAGAAGCCCGAGGAGGCATTCCGCGCCATGACCGGCCGGGGGTTCGACGGATTGTGGCGCGCGCCCGGCGGGCGCTTCACGCCCGGCTCCCTCGCCTACGCCAAGGGCTGCGGCTTCACGCACGCGGGCTGGACCCCCGCGGGGTTCAGCGGCGACGAGCTGCCCTCGGACCGCTTCCCGGCCGACAAGCTCATCGAGCGGCAGCTTCGCGACATCAAGGACGGCGACATTCTCCTCTGGCACCTGGGAATCTGGTCGCGCCAGGAGCCGCTCTGGCCCCACCTCGACCGCCTCATCGCGGGCCTGAAGGCGAGGGGCCTGTGCTTCGCCCGCCTCGCGGACGACAAGCGCTGGAGCCGCTGATGGACCTGCTCGCCCAGGCCGGCGCGTTCGCGACCAGCTCGTGGGCCCGGCTGCACGCCGCCGTCTTCGAGTCGGTGGTGCAGCCGCTCGTGTTTCACGCCGGCATGGTCACCTGGCTCGAGGCGGCGTTCGACGCGACCGAGATCTTCCTCATCGGCGCGCTCGAGGTGGCGGTGCTCGCCGTCGCCCTGGGCGCGCTCGAGAAGTGGCGCCCCGTCGAGGCGTGGGCCGACCGGCGGCCGGTGCGCGTGGACGTGCTCTACACGCTGCTCGTGCGCCTGGGAGTGCTCCCGCTCGCGATCTTCTTCCTGCTTCTTCCGCTCGTGGACGGTCTCGACGGGTGGCTCAGGATGCACGACGTCATCCCGCCGAAGCTCGAGGACGCCTTCCCGGCGCTCTTCGCGCACCCGTTCGTGTCTTTCCTCGCCTACCTCGTCGTCATCGATTTCGCGATGTACTGGCTGCATCGGGCGCAGCATGCCGCCGGTTTCTGGTGGGCGCTGCACGCGCTGCACCACAGCCAGCGCGAGATGACCTTCTGGACCGACGACCGCAACCACGTGCTCGACATGGTCATGACCGACGCCGTGCTCGCGATCGTGTCGCTCGCGGTCGGCGTGGCGCCCGGGCAGATCGTCGCGATCGTGGCCGTCACGCGCGCCGCGGAGAGCCTGTCGCACGCCA
>JAGRPO010000220.1 GCA_019449455.1 Betaproteobacteria bacterium
CCACCTGGGTCAACGACCGGCTGGCCGTCATTTCCTACGACGACCTCATGCCACGCGTGATGCGGCGTGTCGCGGAGGAGGTTTCCGCCTGCCTGCGCGATTACGCTGCCCGAAGCGATAACAATGGCAGGCTGCCGTGGGCGGCTCCCGCGTGCAGGGGCCATGACCCGGATCCGGCCCTGCGCTGGTCCGATTCCTCCGGAGCGCTTTTCGGTCGCGTTCCCGATACGCCGTTCCTGGCCACGAATCGCGACAGCGGCACCACCATGCACTCGCAATGGGTTCCGGGATGCCGCATCGCCGACGCCAGCGGCAACACCGCCGGCACGACCGCCTTCACCTGGTGGACGGCGTGGAAGCGGCACGTGTTCTATTCCGTGGCGCCCGCCAATCGCCCCGCACCCGGCGTGCCGGCGGCTTGCGACTCCATTTCCTGCCTCTTCGTTTCGCACGATCGGGGAAGCGCGCCGCCGCGCGGTCATCGCTTCGCGGTGCTGGTCGCAGGCCACCCGCTCCTCTTCGATTCCGGGAGGCAGTCCCGCGACGCGCTCGCCGATATCGACGTCGGCAACTGGCTCGAAGGAGCCAACGTCGACCTGAGGCGCCTCAATGCAAACCCCGCGGCAGCGGGATGCCCGGAGGATCCCGCCTATCCGAAAGGCCCCGCCGAATACACGTTCAACCGCCTCGCGACGCTGGCCGCTCGGAACCTGAACGACATCGTGGTCGCCGGGCCATGAGGCGCCGGCAATGCGCGCCATACGCCATGCCCGCCGCGCGTTCACCCTTCTCGAGGTGATGCTCGCGATGCTGATCCTCACCATCCTCGTGTCCGGGCTCGCCGTCCCGCTCGCGACGCAAGTCGCCATGCGCCGCCATGAGGAAACGCGGCGAATCCTCGACGACTCGCGCGAGGCGCTGCTCGGTTTCGCGGCCACGCACGGCAGGCTCCCCTGCCCCGCCACGGCGGACAGCCGCGGCGAGGAAAGCTTCGCGCCCGGCGGCGATTCGACGAACGGGAACTGCGCGAACTTCCACGACGGGTTCCTGCCCGCCGCGGCGATCGGGCTCTCGCCGCTCGACCCGCAGGGTTTCGCCCGGGACGGGTGGGACTCGGACGCCAATCGAATCAGGTATGCCGTCTTCGGCGCCGGAGGTTCCATCGGCGGCGTGACGAACCCCATGACGCGTGCGAACGGATTGCAGCAGGCCACGCTCGCGGCCCTGGGAGACTCGCCGGGCTACCTCGTGATCTGCGGCGTAGGCGCTCTCGCCACTCCTTCCGGCTGCGGCCCGGCGGTCAACCAGCTTACCCGCCGCGCCGTCTTCGTCCTGTTGTCGGCGGGCCCGAACGCGGGGCGGCATCCCGCGGCAGGCACGGACGAATCGCGAAACCTCGACGGCGACGCGGTCTTCGTCTCGCACGAGGTTTCCACCGCGGCCGGAAACGAGTTCGACGACACGCTCACCTGGGTGCCCGTGAACGTGCTCGCCGGCCGCATGATCGCGGCAGGACGCCTGCCGTGACGCGATCGCCTCAGCCGGGATGCAGCCGGAACACCACCCGCCCGGGCTCGTTGTGCGCGAGCTCGATCGCATAACCCGATTGCGCGGCCAGGCGCGCCACCTGGTAGAGGCCGATGCCGAGACCCGGGCGGCCCGCCGTCGAGATCGGTTCGCGGAAGAGCGACCGCTCGACGGCGGCAGGCACGGGATCGCCATCGTTTTCGAAGGCGAGCTCCGCGCGCCCGCCTCCCACGGAAAGCACGACCTTGATCCGCGCCGCGGTGCTGTCCCCGCCGCGCGCATTGTCGAGGCAGTTGTCGAGGAACGCGTCGAAGAGATTGGCCGGCACGGCAACGTCTCCTTCGATATTCGCCTCGAGCAGCAACCGGTTGCCGGCGTGCCGTCGCTCGACGCCGGCCCACCACGCCTGCGCCGGCCGCAGCGAGTCGCGCGTTTCCACCTGCGGGGAGCGCAGCTGGTCGAGCGTGGCCTGGAGGCGCTTGGTGAGCTGCGGAAGCTGGCGTTGCAGCAGGCTGCCGTATCCCGGATCCATCGTCCCTTCGCGCGGCGCGGCCGAGGTAAGGGTGTAGAGCGACTGCAGCAGGTTCTTGATGTCGTGCGTGAGGCGCGCGCCCGTCTCGTGCACGGCCTGAAGGTAGGCGTTGCGCCGCATGAGGGCCTCGCGGCGCTTGCTCTCGTAGAACTCGCCGACCACTTGCGCGAGCAGCCGCATGTGCAGGAACAGGGCGGGCGACAGCACGATCTCCGTGTGGAACGTGAGCTCGAGCCCGTGGAAGCCGAACTTCACGACCTCCCGCGAAACGGTCCCGAATTCGCCCTCGCCCTCCCCGGTCTTCCAGCGCCCGCCGCGCACCCACGGAAGCTCCGACACCAGCACGAGCGCCTGTCCGAGGAACCGCTGCGGGTCGGGCTCGTTCTCGGCCAGCTCCGCCACCCGCCTCACCCACACCTCGAAGGGCATGCCGACCGACATCAGGTAGCGCGAAAGATAGGTCCGCAGGCCCCCGAACCCCTCGCGCGGGCCCCAGAACACCGCGAGCACGAAGAGCGCGGTGCCGAAACCGATCACCGTGAGGCCCGCGGACTGGAAGTAGTTCCCGTTCGTGTAGCGCATGAGGGCGATGGATCCCAGCACCAGCACGACGACGAGCTGGAAGACGAGCACCGCGTAGAAGAAGTCGAACACCTGCCGCGTGTCGTCGTCCTTGGGATCGAAGGGCAGGAACACCAGCGCCAGGAGGGACAAGGGCAGGAGCAGCTGCGTGAACACGGCCACGGGCTCCGGGATCGACGGCTCCCGAAGCACGAGGCGCGGCACCGCCCACAGCAGCATCATCGACGCCAGGTAGAAGAACGCGACCAGGTAGAACCGACCCCGCCGCGCCGCTTGCACGGTGAACACCTTGCCGCCGAGGATGCCCATGAGGACGCAGACCCACGCGCCGATGAGCCAGCCGGGAAGGAAGTACAGGATCGCCGCCGTGATCGCCACCAGCAGCAGGATCGCGAACCGTTCCAGCTCCTTGTCGGTCTCGAAGAACGGCTGCCACATCAGGAACAGGCCGAAATGCACCAGCAGCCAGATGCGCTGGAAGTTCCCGCCGGGGTCGGTGACGAGCGCCGCGTGCAGGGCGAGGAGCATCGCGAGGACCACCCAGCGCCGGGAGACGAGCAGGAAATTGCCCAGGCGGGTGGAGGAAAAGGCGGTCGTGGGCACGTGGGCGGCCGGGTGCTTGGCGGCCCCGATAATCGCATAGCTGCGGGATGCCTACCCGGCCAATCGGCCCCTTGCTCCCGCGCGGAAGAGGCGGAAGGGCGGACACCGAGTGTCCGGAATCTCGACACCGGGGTGGGCTCGAGCGGTCACGAAATCGCCCGGAATTTCAATTTATAACTACAAAACAATGTCTTATATACACTGGCACGGCGGTTGCATTGACTTCCGTGCAGAAGTGCATATACGACTCAGGAGTCCACCATGAAAACCCTGAAAATCAAGCCGCTCGAAGCCGCCGTCGCCGTCCTCGGTTCCGGATTGCTCTTGGGCCTTGTCATCCGGGTCATCGAAAACTCGCGCCAGATCGCGGGCCTTTTCGGGTTCTGAGCCTCTCGCGCACCCAGTCACAGGAGAAGAACATGAAATCGCAACAATCCGGCTTCACGCTCGTCGAGATCGCGATCGTGCTCGTGATCATCGGCCTGCTCCTCGGGGGCATCCTCAAGGGCCAGGAACTGATCAACAGCGCGAAGGTGAAGAACCTCGCCAACGACTTCCGCACGGTCCCGACGTACATCTACGCCTTCCAGGACAAGTTCAAGGCGCTGCCGGGCGACGACGCCCAGGTCGTGGCGCACGTGGCCGG
>JAGRPO010000221.1 GCA_019449455.1 Betaproteobacteria bacterium
ACCTTCGGCTCCTCGAGCATCGCGGCGAGCGTCTGAAGGATCTGGGCCTTGCGCTCCCCGGTCTTCGCCATGGGCTCCCCCTTGTCAGCGGCGTCCGCCGAGGATCGACCCCAGCACGCCGCGGATGATGCGCCGACCGACTTCGCTTCCCATCGCGCGGGCGGCGCTCTTGGCCGCGGCCTCGATGGCCGTCTCCCGCGTCCTGCCCTTCGTCTCGCCGCCGCCGGGAAGGCCCAGCTTGCCGAGGATGCCGCCGAGCACGCCGCTGTCCGTCGCCTCGCCCTGCGCGCGACCGCCCGCGCGGGCGGCGAGTATCTCATAGGCGGACTCCCGGTCGACCGCCTTCTCGTAATGGCCCGCGACAAGCGAGCTCTCGATCACCTTGCGGCGCTCGTCGGGCGTGATCGGGCCGATGCGCGAGCGAGGCGGGATCACGAATGCGCGCTCCACCGGATGGGGCCTGCCCTTCTCGTCGAGGAAGGACACCAGCGCCTCGCCCACCCCGAGTTCGGTGATGGCCTTCTCCACGTCGAGCTTCGGGTTCTGCCGGAACGTGGTCGCCGCGGCCTTGACGGCCGCCTGGTCCCGCGGCGTGAAGGCGCGCAGGGCGTGCTGGACGCGGTTGCCGAGCTGCCCCAGGACGGTGTCGGGGACGTCGAGCGGGTTCTGCGTGATGAACCACACCCCCACGCCCTTCGACCGCACGAGGCGAACCACCTGCTCGATGCGGTCGAGAAGCTCCTTCGGCGCGTCGTTGAAGAGCAGGTGCGCCTCGTCGAAGAAGAAGACGAGCTTCGGCTTCTCCGGGTCGCCCACTTCGGGGAGCTGCTCGAACAGCTCCGAGAGCAGCCACAGCAGCATCGTCGCGTACACGCGCGGGCTCGCGAGGAGCTTGTCGGCGGCGAGGATGTTCACCACGCCCCGGCCGTCCACGGTCTGCATGAGGTCGTCGAGCGCGAGGACCGGCTCGCCGAAGAGCTTCTCGCCGCCCTGGGACTCCAGCGAGAGCAGGCCGCGCTGGATCGAGCCGATGCTCGCGGTCGACATGTTGCCGTACTGGGTCCGGAACTGCGCGGCGTTGTCGCCCGCGTGCTGCAGGAGCGCGCGCAGGTCCTTGAGGTCGAGCAGGGCGAGCCCGTTGTCGTCGGCGATCTTGAAGACCGCGGCGAGAACCCCCGACTGCGTCTCGTTCAGGTTGAGGATGCGCGCGAGAAGGAGCGGCCCCATCTCGGAGATCGTGGCGCGCACCGGATGCCCCTGCTCGCCGAACACGTCCCAGAAGGCGACGGGGAAGGCGAGCGGCGCGTGGCCTTCGAGCTTCAGCAGCTTCACGCGCTCGGCCACCTTCGGATTCGCCCCGGCGGGAGCGGCGAGCCCGGCGAGGTCGCCCTTCACGTCGGCCATGAACACGGGCACGCCGATCGAGCTCAGGGCCTCGGCCACCGTCTGCAGCGTGACGGTCTTGCCCGTTCCGGTGGCGCCGGCGATGAGGCCGTGGCGATTGGCCATGCCCGGAAGCAGGCCCAGATCAACGCCGGATTTCGCGACGACAAGAGAGGGCAGCAAGGGGTCGGCTCGGACGGGAAGACGTATGGGGGATGTTACCATTAGCCCCTTCGAAACTGAATTCGCGACGAAGACCCATGGCAGGCCACAGCAAGTGGGCGAACATCCAGCACCGCAAGGGTCGCCAGGACGCCAAGCGCGGCAAGATCTTCACCCGCCTCATCAAGGAAATCACGGTCGCCGCGAGGATGGGCGGGGGAGACCCCGACATGAACCCGCGGCTTCGCCTCGCCGTCGACAAGGCGTACGAGAGCAACATGCCCAAGGACAACATCGAGCGCGCGATCAAGCGCGGCACCGGTGACCTGGAGGGCGTGAACTACGAGGAGATCCGCTACGAAGGCTACGGCATCGGCGGCGCCGCGGTGATCGTGGACTGCCTCACCGACAACCGCACGCGCACCGTGGCCGACGTCCGGCACGCGTTCTCCAAGCATGGCGGCAACCTCGGCACCGACGGCAGCGTCGCGTTCCTGTTCAAGCATTGCGGGCTGCTCGTCTTCGCCCCGGGCACCAGCGAGGACAAGCTCCTCGACGCGGCCCTCGAGGCGGGCGCCGAGGACGTGGTGACCAACGACGACGGCTCGATCGAGGTGGTCACCGGGCCGCACGATTTCCCCGCGGTGAAGGCGGCGCTGGAGAAGGCGGGATTCCGGGCGGACGTGGCCGAGGTGACGATGAAGCCCGGCTCGGAAACGGCCCTTTCCGGCGACGACGGGGTGCGCATGCAGAAGCTCGTCGACGCGCTGGAGTCCCTCGACGACGTGCAGGAGATCTACACCACCGCGGTCATGGACGAGGCGCCGTAGAGGCCGCCGCCCTTGCGCATTCTCGGCATCGACCCGGGCCTCCGGGTCACGGGTTTCGGGGTGATCGGCCGCGAGGGCCAGCGACTGGACTACGTGACGAGCGGCTGCATCCGCACGCGCGACAAGGGAGAGCTGCCGGAACGCCTGCGCACCATCCTCGACGGGCTGGCGGAGGTGATCGCCACGCACCGCCCGGAACATGTGGCCATCGAGAAGGTCTTCGTGAACGTGAACCCGCAATCGACGCTGCTGCTGGGCCAGGCGAGGGGAGCGGCGGTCTGCGCCGCCGTGCTCGCGGACCTTCCCGTCGCGGAGTACACGGCGCTGCAGGTGAAGCAGGCGGTGGTCGGCCAGGGCCACGCGCGCAAGGAACAGGTGCAGGAAATGGTGAAGCGGCTGCTGAAGCTCTCCGGGTACCCGTCGGCCGACGCCGCCGACGCGCTCGCCTGCGCCATCTGCCACGCCCACGGCGGGCTCGGCCTGGGCGCGCTGCCCACCAAGGGCATGAAGATGCGCGGCGGGAGGCTCTCGTGATCGGGCGCATCGCCGGCACGCTCGTCGAAAAGAGCCCGCCGCAAGTGGTGGTCGTCGCCCACGGCGTGGGCTACGAGATCGACGTGCCGATGAGCACTTTCTACAACCTGCCGCGCACGGGCGAAGCCGTCGAGCTCCTCACCCACCTCGTGGTTCGCGAGGACGCGCACCTGCTCTTCGGCTTCCTCACGGCGGGCGAGCGGACCGCCTTCCGCCAGCTCCTGAAGGTGAGCGGGGTGGGCCCCAAGGTGGCGCTCGCCGTGCTCTCGGGGCTCTCGGTCGACGACCTCGCGGCCGCGGTGGCCTCCGAGGACGCCACGCGCCTCACGCGGGTGCCCGGCATCGGCAAGAAGACGGCCGAGCGGCTGGTGCTGGAACTGCGCGACAAGCTGCCCTCGGCGCTGCCCGCGGCGAAAGCCTCCGCCCCGCACGCGCCCGACGTCCTCAATGCGCTGCTGTCCCTTGGCTATAATGCCCGCGAGGCAACGGTCGCGATCCGCGACCTGCCGCCCGACCTGGCGCTCGCCGACGCGATCCGCCAGGCACTGAAGGTGCTCGCCAAGCCGTGATCGAAACCGACCGCCTTATCGCCGGGGCCCCGGCTTCGCCGCAGGAGGAGGGCGAGGAGAGGGCGCTTCGCCCCCGCCAGCTCTCCGAGTACGTGGGCCAGGTGAAGATCCGCGAGCAGCTCGAGATCTTCATCTCGGCGGCGCGCAACCGCGGCGAGGCCCTCGACCACGCGCTCCTCTTCGGCCCGCCGGGCCTGGGCAAGACGACGCTCGCGCACATCATCGCCCGC
>JAGRPO010000222.1 GCA_019449455.1 Betaproteobacteria bacterium
GCGGCCGTCGGCGGGCAAGGCGGGGTAGGTCCAGACGTCCGCGCTCCCGGCGAAGTTGATCGTGCCGCCGCCGGTCGAGAGGAAGCCGTTGGGCACCGTGTAGTCGGGGGCGACCACGCCCGCTGCGGCGAATCCCGCGGTGCCGACCAGGAAGCGGCGCCCCGAGGAATCGTCCGGGAGGTTGGTCGGGAAGGTGAAGGAGCGGGTGGGAACACCGCCTCCGGAGGCGGTCAGCTTTTGCCCGGCGAGGAATTCCTGCCCGCCGGTCAGGGCGATGAACTCGACGAACTGCACGCTGCCGTCGGCATTGGAGAACACTTCGCCGATCGACCAGAGGTGGAAGGAGGCCGAGGCGGGAAGGGCGGCAGCGGCCAGCAGGGAAGCGAGGAATCGGAGTACGGCAAGGCGCATGGAAGGCTCCAGGAACGGCGGGGGAAATCCCCGATGCGGGGTGAACACCCGCAGGGAGCTTCCTATTCCGTTCCCGGACGCCGGGGCTTACTCGTCCTCGGGGCCGCGGGGCGGGCTGCCGTCGTAGACCTTGCTGCGCCGCCGCTGCAGCCACGCGTCGCGCGTGAAGGTGTACTTGTCGAGCGCCGCCTCGTCGAGGACCTTCTCCGCCTTGAGCAGCCCGGCGCGGCTCCTCACCGCATCGAGCGCGTAGATGGAATACCAGATTCCGGCCGGGTCGATCGCGCGGCTGTAGACCGTGCTCGGGTCGACGTATCGCGCGGGAGCGTCGCGAAGCGTCGAAGGGCCCAGCACCGGGATGATGAAATAAGGCCCCGGGGGCACGCCCCACCAGCCGAGCGTCTGGCCGAAATCCTCGAAGTGCCTCTCCAGGCCCATGGGGGTGGCCACGTCCCAGAGCCCCCCGATGCCGACGACGGTATTGAGCGCGAAGCGGGCAAGGTCGGTGGCGCCGTCCGCGAACTTGCCCTGCAGGAGGTTGTTGAGCCCCGTGCCGATGTCCTCGAGGTTGCCGAAGAAGTTCGAGACCCCCTCCTGCACGAACTCCGGCGTGCCTTCCTGGTAGGAAATCGCGGCGGGCCGGAGGATGTGGCGGTCGAGGGTGTCGTTGAATTCGTGCATGCCCCGGTTGTAGCTCTCCCACGGATCCTCCGGGCGCAGCGGTCCCGGGACGGTGGCGCAGCCGCAGGCGAGTGCCACGAGGGCCAGGGCGAAGAGGTTCCTCATGCGGCCGCGTGCACGAGGCGAAGCGAGAGGTCGACGGCCTTGACGTCCTTGGTGAGGGAGCCCACCGAGATCCGGTGCACCCCCGTCTCCGCGATCTCGCGCACGGTGGCGAATTCGATGCCTCCCGACGCCTCGAGCTCCGCGCGCTCGCCCGTGATCTCGACCGCCTCGCGCATGCGGGGGAGGGTGAAATTGTCCAGCAGGACGAGCTTCGCCCCGGCCTCCAGCGCCTCGCGAAGCTGGGCGATGGTCTCCACCTCCACCTGCACCATCGCCCCCGGGGTGGCCGCGTGCAGCGCGGCGCGCACGGCCGCCTTCACGCCCCCGGCCGCCGCGATGTGGTTTTCCTTGAGGAGGATGCCGTCGTAGAGGCCGATGCGGTGGTTGGTGCCGCCGCCCACTTTCACCGCGTACTTCTGCGCGATGCGAAGCCCCGGCAGGGTCTTGCGCGTATCGAGGATCTTCGCGCGCGTGCCCTCCACGAGCTTCACGAAGGCCCGCGTGCGCGTGGCCACGGCCGAGAGCAGCTGCAGGAAGTTGATGGCGGTGCGCTCCGCGGTGAGGAGCGCGCGCACGTCGCCCTCCACCTCGCACAGTGAAGTGCCGGCGACCACCTCGTCGCCGTCGGCGTGGTGCCAGAAGACTTCGGCTTCGGGATCGAGCGATTCGAGCGTGCGGTCGAACCATTGCGTGCCGCAGAGCACCGCGTCCTGGCGGGTGAGGAGGCGGGCGCGGACGACCTTGCCCTCCGGCAGGAGGGCGGCAGTGAGGTCCCCGGAGCCGACGTCCTCGGCGAGGGCGCGACGGACATCCGAGGTGATGGCTTCTTCGAGGGCGTGGATGGAATCGGGCATGACGATGGCGAAAAGGCTTGAAACGGAGCCGGTTTGCCCCATTTTCCGGGTTGAAACCGCGATTTCCGGGAAAATTCCCGAGCAAATCCGTTGGAAAAAGGATACCACCGATGCGCATCGACAAGCTCACCACGAAGTTCCAGCAGGCCCTGGCGGACGCCCAGAGCGCCGCACTCGCGCACGATGCCGGCTTCATCGAGCCGCAGCACCTGCTCCTCGCGCTCCTCAACCAGGACGACGGCGGGGCCGCCTCGCTCCTGCAACGCGCCGGCGTCAACGTGGCTTCCCTGCGCAAGGCCCTCGAGGCGTCGGTGGCGCGGATTCCCAAGGTGGAGGGGCAGGGCGGGGAAATCTCGATCTCCCGCGATCTCGGCAACCTCCTCAACCTCACCGACAAGGAAGCGACCCGGCGGGGCGACCAGTACATCGCCTCCGAGCTCTTCCTGCTGGCGGCCGCCCAGGACAAGGGCGAGACCGGTCGCCTGCTCAAGCAGCACGGGGCGGACCCCAAGGCCATCGACAACGCGATCAAGGCCGTGCGCGGCGGCCAGGGCGTGGAGAATCCGGAGGCCGAAGGCAGCCGCGAGGCCCTGAAGAAGTACACGCTCGACCTCACCGACCGCGCGCGCCAGGGCAAGCTCGATCCGGTCATCGGCCGCGACGACGAGATCCGGCGCACCATCCAGATCCTCCAGCGGCGCACCAAGAACAACCCGGTGCTCATCGGCGAGCCCGGCGTGGGCAAGACCGCCATCGTCGAGGGCCTCGCGCAGCGCATCGTCAACGGCGAGGTGCCCGAGAGCCTCAAGGACAAGCGCGTGCTCTCGCTCGACATGGCGGCGCTGCTCGCGGGCGCCAAGTACCGCGGCGAGTTCGAGGAGCGCCTGAAGTCCGTCCTCAAGGAGATCGCGCAGGACGAGGGCCGGATCATCGTCTTCATCGACGAGCTGCACACGATGGTGGGCGCCGGCAAGGCCGAAGGCGCCATCGACGCGGGCAACATGCTCAAGCCCGCGCTCGCGCGCGGCGAGCTGCACTGCGTGGGCGCGACGACGCTGAACGAATACCGCAAGTACATCGAGAAGGACGCGGCGCTCGAGCGGCGCTTCCAGAAGGTGCTCGTGGACGAGCCCAGCGTGGAGTCGACCATCGCCATCCTGCGGGGGCTGCAGGAGAAGTACGAGGTCCACCACGGCGTGGACATCACCGACCCGGCCATCGTCGCCGCCGCCGAGCTCTCGCACCGCTACATCACCGACCGGTTCCTGCCCGACAAGGCGATCGACCTGATCGACGAGGCGGCCGCGCGCATCAAGATGGAGATCGACTCCAAGCCCGAGGTCATGGACAGGCTCGACCGGCGCCTCATCCAGCTGAAGATCGAGCGCGAGGCGGTGAAGAAGGAGAAGGACGAGGCCTCGAGGAAGCGCCTGGAACTCCTGGAGGCCGAGATCGCGAAGCTCGAGCGCGAGTACGCGGACCTCGAGGAAGTGTGGAGCGCCGAGAAGCACGCCGTGCACGGATCGGCCTCCATCAAGGAGGAAATCGAGAAGCTCAAGCTCGCCATGGAGGAGGCCCGCCGCAAGGGCGACTGGGCGGGGATGAGCGAGCTGCAGTACGGCAAGCTCCCGCAGCTGGAGGCGCAGCTCAAGAAGGCCGACAAGGCGCAGGGGGCGGGGGCGAAGCCCAGGCTCCTGCGAACCGAGGTCGGCGCGGAGGAGATCGCGGAAGTCGTTTCCCGCGCGACCGGCATTCCCGTCTCGAAGATGATGCAGGGCGAGCGCGACAAGCTCGTCCACATGGAGGAAAGGCTGCACGAGCGCGTCGTGGGCCAGGACGAGGCCGTGCGCCTCGTGGCCGACGCCATCCGCCGCTCGCGCGCCGGGCTCTCGGACCCGGACCGCCCCTATGGGTCATTCCTGTTCCTCGGGCCCACGGGCGTGGGCAAGACCGAGCTGTGCAAGGCGCTCGCGGCGTTTCTCTTCGATTCGGAGGACCACCTCATCCGCGTCGACATGAGCGAGTTCATGGAGAAGCACTCGGTGGCCCGCCTCATCGGCGCGCCCCCCGGCTACGTGGGCTACGAGGAGGGCGGGCACCTCACGGAGGCCGTGCGCAGGAAGCCCTACTCGGTGATCCTTCTCGACGAGGTCGAGAAGGCGCACCCGGACGTCTTCAACGTCCTGCTCCAGGTGCTCGACGACGGGCGCATGACCGACGGGCAGGGCCGCACCGTGGACTTCAAGAACACGGTGATCGTGATGACCTCCAACCTCGGCTCGCAGATGATCCAGCAGATGTCGGGCAGCGACTACGAGGTGGTGAAGCTCGCGGTCATGGGCGAGGTGAAGGCGAACTTCCGCCCCGAGTTCGTGAACCGGATCGACGAGATCGTGGTCTTCCACGCGCTCGGCGAGGAGCACATCAAGAACATCGCGAGGATCCAGCTGCGCTATCTCACGCAGCGGCTCGCGAAGCTCGAGATGCGCCTCGAGGTGTCGGACGGCGCGCTCACCCAGCTCGCCACCGCCGGCTTCGATCCGGTCTACGGCGCGAGGCCCCTCAAGCGCGCCATCCAGCAGGCCATCGAGAACCCGCTCGCGAAGGAGATCCTCGAGGGCCGCTTCGCCGCCGGGGACACGATCCGCGTCGACTACGGCAAGGGCGGGATCGTGTTCGAGAAGGCGGGGGCGAAGCCGAAGAAGGCGGCGTAGCGCGCCGCCCCGCCGGGAGCGGCGCCGGCTAGCGCCAGCGGCGGCCGTCCCCGTCGCGATCGCCGCGGCGGTCGCGACCTTCGTGGCGCCACTCGTGTCGCCGTTCCACGACGACCGGCGCGTAGACCACCCGTCGCGGCGCATGGGCATGCACGATCACGGGCCGCGGGCGGACCACGACGGGCGGGGGCGCGTAATACACGGGAGCGGGCCGGTAGTAGGGGCGCGGCTCGTAGTAGGCGGGCGCGGGAGCGTAATAGGTGGCTGGCGGGCCGGCATAGCCGGGCTCGTAATAGCCGCGCTCGTAATAGCCGCCGGAGTTCGCGGCGATGCTCGCGCCGGTCACCGCGCCCAGCACGCCGCCCACCACGGCGCCGTGGTGGCCGTTGACGTTGTGCCCGATCGCGGCACCGACGGCGGCTCCGAAAAGGGCTCCCAGCCCCGGGTCTGCGGCGGACGCTTGCGTGGATGCCAGCGCGGCGGTCGTGGCGACTGCAACGGCGGCGATCGCAAGGGGTTTCTTCAGCATGGTCGTCTCCATCGTCTCGTTGACCGTCGGGCCGGGTGGCCTTCCGGGCGGCGCCCATTTGCCGGCGCCCGAGCCCAATAACGCCGCGGGCAGCCGCCGGTGGACAGGCTCACAAACTGTTACAACGTGGCCGCCTGCCCGGCCCCCGCGTTATAGTTGTCACGAGCCGGGCGGCATCCCGCCCTCCATCCCTGCGAAGACGGAGTCAAGGACCATGAGCCACAGCAAGGACAAGGACACGAAGAAGATGACGAAGAAGGAGCCGCTGAAGACTCCCAAGGAAAAGAAGGAAGCCAAGCGCCTCAAGAAGCTCGAGCGCCAGCGCGGGTGACGCCGGCCGGCCCGCCGGCGGGCTTCGCGCTCTGGGCCCTCGGCTTCCGTCCGTTCTACCTCCTCGCGAGCTTGTACAGCGCCGCCGGCATCGCCGTGTGGGCGGTGCAGTTCCTCGGCTGGCTGCCGTCGGGGGCGTACCTGCAGGGATACCTGTGGCATGCCCACGAGATGCTCTTCGGCTACACCGTGGCCGTGGTGGCCGGGTTCCTGCTCACGGCGGTGCGCGCCTGGACCAACCAGCCTACCGCCAGCGGGGTGCCGCTGATGCTCCTTGCCGCGCTGTGGGTCGCCGGGCGCATCCTCGTCCTCACGCCCAACGCGATGGCGGCGGCCTGGGTCAACGCGGCCTTCCCCGTCGCGGTGGCCATCGCGATCGCCGTGCCGCTCGCCCGCAGCGCCAACCGGCGCAACTATTTCTTCGCGGGATTGCTCGTGCTCATGGGCGGCGCGGTGCTCGCGTTCCACCTCGCGAACCAGGGCGCGTTGTCGCTGCCCCCGCGACTGGGGCTGCTGGCCGGCCTGGACATCGTGCTCTTCGTGATGGCGGTGATGGGCGGGCGGGTCATCCCGATGTTCACCAACAACGGCGTGCCCGGCACCAACGCCCGGCGGACGCTCGCCACGGAACGGCTCGCGCTCGGGAGCGTCCTCGCGCTTCTCGCGGCGGATCTCGCGCAGGCGCCCGCGGCCGCGATCGGCGTGCTGGCGCTGGCCGCCGCCGTCGCGCACGCCGTGCGGCTGTGGCTGTGGCAGCCGTGGCGCACCGTGCGCACGCCGCTGGTGTGGGTTCTGCACGCGGCCTACGCGTGGATCGTGGTCCACCTCGCGCTGCGCGCCTTGTCGGCCGCCGGGCTGGTGGGCGAATCGCTCGCGCTGCACGCGTTGACGCTCGGCGCCATCGGCGGCCTCACGATCGGCATGATGACGCGCACCGCGCGCGGGCACACCGGGCGGCCGCTCCGGGCGGACCGCTTCGAAATCGCGGCCTATGGCCTCGTGATGGCCGCGGCGGTGGTCCGCGTCGCCGGGGGGATCGTCGTTCCCCAGGCCTATGTCGCGACCGTGGTCGGCTCCGCCGTGCTCTGGTCGGCTGCCTTCGCGATCTACGCCGTGCGCTACTGGCCCGTGCTCACGCGCCCGCGACTGGACGGCAAGCCGGGGTAGGACGGTGATCGCCGTCGACCAATTCGAAGTCGTGCGCCGCGCGTAGCCGGGCCGCGGCCGGATGGCACAATGCGGGAAATTGTTTCCGACCGCCGACTCGGCCATGCCCCCTGAAACCCTTTACGACGCGCTCGGCGTCGCGCGTGACGCGCGGCACGCGGACATCGTTCGCGCCTACGATCGCCTCTGCGCGGAAATCCACAAGGACTCCTCGCCCCCCGACCCCCGGCGGGAGGCGCGCATCCGCGAAGCCTTCGAGGCGCTCTCCGACGAGGGAAGCCGTGCCGCGTACGACGAGATCCTCGCTTTCGACGCGGCGGCCTCCAAGCGCAAGCGGGTGGTTGCCATCGCCGGCATCGCGACCGCGGCCGCGGTCGTGGCGACCGGCGCGTGGCTTTACCTTCGTCGCGACTCGTCGCAGGAGAAGGCCGGGCTCGCCGTGATGGAGTTCCATGCCGAGGTCGTCAATTCGGTGGGCCGCGTGCAGAGCATCGACATTTCCGGGAAGGCGACTCCCACGGGACTGGCGTTCACCGTCGCGAAGGGATTCATGGCGACGACCTGCGAAGGGCTCTCCCCGGGATCGCAACTGGTGGTGACGATCGGCACGCGCCCCGTGCCCGCGCGCATCGCGATGGCCGACGAGGCGCTGGGGCTGTGCAAGCTCGCGGTCGACGGCGCCGGAAGCTGGCCGCTGCGGGTGGGCAGCTCGCAGCCCCGGGCAGGCGACAAGGTGTACGCGGTGGACGTGAACACCACCGGGGATGCCGTGCTGGTCGAGGGCGCCGTGAAGCGGGTGACCGCCGTGGCGCCGGCGGTTTACGTCGAGGCCAGCGTACCGGTCGCCGCGGGGATGGGGGGCCGGCCGCTGCTCGACCGCCATGGCCGGGTCGTGGCGGTGGCGACTGCGCGGCAGCCTGGCGCTCCCGCGCGGCACGTGTTCCTGCCCCCGGGATGGGGTGCCGAATCCCCGCCGCCCGCTCCCGCTGCCGCGCCGTCTCCTGCCGAGCCTTCCCCATCGCAGCCGGATGAAGCCGCGCGGCCGGCCGCATCGAATGACCCGGTCCAGCGCCGCGCGGAAGAGATCGCCCGGAAGTTGCGCCCGCCGCCCACCGTGCCGGACGACCTGTAGTGGCCGCTTCCAGCCTTCTCGCGCTGATCGACGACATCGCGACGATCCTCGACGACGTTGCCGTCATGACGAAGGTCGCCGCGCAGAAGACGGCGGGCGTGCTGGGCGACGACCTCGCCCTCAACGCGCAGCAGGTGACGGGAGTGAAGGCCGACCGCGAGTTGCCCGTGGTATGGGCCGTGGCCAAGGGGTCGTTGCGCAACAAGCTGATCCTCGTCCCCGCGGCGCTCGCCGTCAGCGCGCTGGCGCCCTGGGCCGTCACGCCGCTCCTGATGGTGGGCGGGGTGTTCCTCTGCTACGAGGGCTTCGAGAAGCTCGCGCACAAGCTCACGCACGCCGCGTCGGAGGACGAGGCTCGCCATGGGCGGATGATCGACGCCCTGGCCGACCCTGCCGTCGACCTCGTCGCATTCGAGGCCGGGAAGATCCGGGGCGCCGTCCGCACCGATTTCATCCTGTCGGCGGAGATCATCGTCATTTCCCTCGGCACGGTGGCGGCCGCTTCGTTCGGCCAGCAGGTGGCGGTGCTCGCGGGCATCGCCGTCATCATGACCGTGGGCGTCTACGGACTCGTGGCCGGGATCGTGAAGCTGGACGACGGCGGCCTCCATCTCAGCACGCACGGCGGCGAGGGCGCGTCGGCGCGGGTGCAACGCGCTCTCGGCCGCGCGATCCTGGCGGCCGCGCCAGGGCTGATGAAGGCGTTGTCGATCGTCGGCACGGCGGCCATGTTCCTCGTGGGCGGCGGAATCCTCGCCCACGGGATCCCGGGAGCGGAAGCGCTCGTCCACGGACTGGCCGGCGCCGCGGGTTCATGGGCCGTCGGCCCCGCTGCCGATGCCGTCGTTGCCCCGGTCATGAACGCCGTGCTCGGCCTGGTGGCGGGCGCCGTGGCGCTCGGCCTGGTGACGCTGCTGGCGCGCATGCGGGCGCGCTGAGCGGGCATCCGGGCCCAGGCGCGTGCGCCCGGGCCGCGGGGCTCAGGCGTCCGTCGGCGTCTCGACCGTCAGCGAACCCGTCTCGAGGGCGCGCTCGGCCAGGCTCTTCAGCCGCGCGTCCTGGTTTCGTTCCAGTGCGCGCAGCGCGCGCCGCGTGCGCCGCATCGCCATGGAGACGAAGATGCGCGCGTTGTCGATGTCGGCCACGGCCAGCTCGGGGCTGCCGGCCTTCGCGATCGCCCAGGTGGCCCGCGACAGCGCCGCCGTCGAGAGATAGATGTCGATGGCGGAGTTGGCGAGGCGCTCCTGGTGGAACTGGCGCTCGATCACGTCCTTGCCGTGCACGACGAGGAGCTTCTCGACGGCGAGCGCGAGGTCATGCACGGCCTGCGCCACCGACTCGGCCTCGTCCTTCAGCGCCGCGTGCACGCGCGAGAATTCCGGCTTCGCCAGCTGGCGCTTCACGCGCCCCCCGATGTAGGAGCCGATGGCGCCCAGGGAGCGCAGCGGGTCGCGAAAGGCCCGGCCCAGCTCCTTCAGCTGCTCGCCCGGCTGCTGCAGGCCGGACAGGGCGATGAGGGCGCGCAGGATCTCGTTCGTTCCCTCGAAGATCAGCATGATCCGGGAATCGCGCACCGCCTGCTCGTACGGGTACTCCTTCGAGTAGCCCAGGCCGCCGGCGACCTGCTGCGCATCGCACGACGCGCGGAACGCGAGCTCCGAGGCGAAGACCTTGCAGGCTGCCGTCTCGAGGGAGAAATCGACGCCGCCGCGGTCGACCATCGCGGCGCAAATCATCCACCCGGCGTCCGCCGCGTAGCATTCGGCGGCGGCGACGGCGAACTTGCGCTGGATCATCTCGAAGCTGCCGATCGGGCGCCCGAACTGCTTGCGCTCCTTCGCGTAGGAAAGCGCCAGGTCGAGGATCCTGCGCGCTCCGCGGGAGGATCCGGCGGCGAGCCCCAGCCTTCCGGAGTTGAGGATCTCGAGCGCGATCCGGAAGCCGCCGCCCACCTCGCCCAGGCGGTCCTCCACCGGCACGCGGACGTTCTCGAACGACACCGAGCGCGTGTCGCTCGCCTTGATGCCCATCTTCTCCTCGATCTTGCCGAGCTTCACCCCGGGCGCGCGGGCGTCGACGATGAAGGCGGTGACGCGCTGCTTCGGCTTTCCGTCGACCTCGACGGGCACCTTGGCGAACACGGTGAAGACGCCGGCATAGCCGGCGTTGGAGATCCAGATCTTCTCGCCGTTGAGCACGTAATGCGTGCCGTCCGCCGCCGGCACGGCCGTGGTCCGCATGGCCTGCGCGTCCGAGCCCGAGCCCGGCTCGGTGAGGCAGAACGCCGCCACGCGCTCGCCGGTGGCGCATTGCGTGAGCCAGCGCCGCTTCTGCTCGTCGGTGCCGAAGAGCGTGATCCCCTTGCACCCGATCGACTGGTGGGCGCCGAAGTAGACCGCGAGCGCGGCGTCGGTCGTGCCGACTTCGCCGAAGACGCGGCTGAAGAGCAGGGCCGAGGCGCCGAAGCCGCCGTATTCCTCCGGGATGTTGAGGCCCATCATGCCCAGCTCCGCCATGCCGGCGCGAACGTCGTCGCCGAAGCGGCCGTCGCGATCGAGGCGGGCGGTGTCCACCGTGGCCGACGCCCAGGTGCGGAACGCGTCCAGGATGGCGTCGAGGTCCTCGCGTTGCGCCGGCGGCAGCTCAGGGAACGGGAACACGAGGTCCTCGCGAAGCTCGCCGAGGAAGATGCCCCGGGTGAACGAGGGATTGTGGTCGGGGTCGGCGAGGTGGGTCGTCATGGCGGTGGTTCGCGCGGGATCGTCGGACTTCGATTCTAGGGTGATCAGGGGGGCAGCGCGAGGGCGAGCGCGGAAGGCGGGCATGCCAATCGCTCTCGTTACGATTGGAATCCCGGGGTGTGGAGCGGGAACTATGCGGCGCCCGGCTACATGCGTAGAATCCGGGGTCAGACCGGTTAACAGGAATCAATCTCCATCGTGACGGCGGTACCCGAAGCCCGGACTGACGCGTATTGCGTTGATTTCCTGAGGCAACTCGAGCCTCGGGTGTCGCAGCTCGATCGCCCTGAGCTCGCGGATGCGCTCGCGCCGCTGATCGCCCGGCTGAACGAGCCGATCCCCGGACCGGAACGGGACGCGGTGACCGAGGCGGTGCTCGCCTTCTGCCGCCGGCTCTACGCCAACTCCCGCTCCGGCGACGCGCTGCCCCTGGCCCGCGGCCTGCTCTCTCAGGCTGCCCTGGCCGGCGACCCCGTGCTCGAACGCCGGGCTGCGGGCACTTGCGGGTTGCTGGCCGCCGACACGGCCGACATCGTTTCCGCGATCGCCTATCAGGTGCGGACGCTGGCGCTCGCGAATGCCGAGTGCAATCCCCGTTATCAGGGCGGGACCTGGAACAACATCGGCCTCGCGTTCTCGGTCGCCGGCAACGACGAGATGGCAGTCCGGTGCTATCGCAGGGCGCTGGCAATCGTCGAGGGCCTGCCGGGGCCGGTCAGGGTGCGGCATACGCTGTGCAGCAACCTCGCCAACGGCTTGTATCTGCTCGGGGAGACCGAGGAGGGGCTCAATTTCGGGCTGCGCGCGCTGCGGGAATCGGAGCCCACCTACGCGGAACAGGACTTGCACGCCGCAATCCTCCTGCGTCGCAACCTCGTCTGGCTGCTCATCGCGACGGGTCGGGTTGCGGAGGCCAAGGCGCACGTGGCCGAAGTATCGATCCTGGCGACGCAGGCAGCGACCCCGCGCGCCCGCATCGCGGCGGCGACAACGCGCGCGACCTACGAACTCGCCATGGGCCAGTCGGACATCGCCCTCACCCGGCTCGAGGAAGCGCTGGCGCAGGCACGCAGCGTTCCCGCGTCCTTGCGCGACACCTTGAGCTGCGTGATCCGCGCGGAGGAAGCGGCCGGCCATGCCGAGCGCGCGCTCCTGCGCCTGCAGGAACTCTCCGACCACTTCTACCGTTTCGCCGTGGACCGCGCCCGCGACCACCTGGAGCTCTCGGCCCTGTGCGATTCGCCTTGCCGGGGCCTGGAAGCGATCCACGAGCAGGCCCGCGCGCGCCTCGTGTCGCACCTGAGTCGGCCGGACGAGCCGGAGGACTGGAAGGCGCTTCAGCGCCTGAGCGTCGCCGCGGTGCTGCGCATGGACAATACCGGCTGGCACGGACTGCGCGTGGGCGCGCTCACCAAGGCGCTGGCGCTCGCCTGCGGCCTCGCACCGTTGCAGGCGCTGGAGATCGGCCTCGCCGCGGAACTCCACGACATCGGCCTCTCCTCGGTTCCCGAAGCCATCCTCTCGAAGAAGGGGGAGCTCAACGACGCCGAGCGATCCCTGGTCGAGCGCCACACGGATGCCGGGGCCGAGATCCTGCGCGACGATGGCCACCCGCGCATCCTGATGGCGCGCGACATCGCCAGGTACCACCACGCGCGCTGGGACGGCGCGGGATACCCGCCTCGCGTCGGCGGCAAGTTCATTCCGCCCGCCGCCCGCATGTGCGCCGTGGCGGATGCGTACGACTCGATGGTCTGCGGCCTCGACGGCCATCGCGCGATGTCCATGGGCACCGCGCTCGTCGAGCTTCGGCGCGGGGCCGGAACGCAGTTCGACCCGGAGCTCGTCGCCCGATTCGAGGCGATGATCCGCGACGAGACGGCAGATCTCGGCATCGATCCTTCCACCGCGGCGGGCCTGGAGAGTTTCCAGGAGCTCGTCGACTCCCTCCAAGAAGACAGGGGATTCCTCTGATGAAGACTATCGAAATCAACGACCGCGACCGGCAAATGCTGGAGCTGCTCTCCCAGGGCTCGTCCAACCGGTCGATCGCCGACAGCCTGGGCTATCGCGAAGGCACGATGCGGGTCTACCTGCACGGGCTCTACAAGAAGCTCGGCGTCGCCAACAAGACCAGCGCGGTGATCTGGTATTTCGAGCGCCTGAAGGCCGAGGGCGTGGCCGCGGGCGTCCTTCCCGATACCGGACCGGCGCCCGTGGAGGAGACGTTCGGCGACATCGCCCTGCGGACGAACCTGCGCGCGGCCCTGGGGGCGATGAACGTGTTCCTGGGGGCGTACGGCCGGACGTGGGAAGTCGCGAACCGGCTGAAGGGCGTGGCCGCCGACCCCAAGGTCGACCGCCGCCGGCTCCAGTCGCGCCAGCTGTGGGAGGCCATGCTCGAGGGCGACTTCGCCTACGCCAAGAGGCTTTTCGACGACGACCAGGTCGCCCGCCTCATCGTGGACTCGCCGCCGGACTGCGTGCTGCTCGGATGCATGCTGCGGGTCGGCGGCTACACGCGCGCCGCCGACCGCGTCATGGCGCAGCTCGCCCGGCGCCGCAAGGGACGCCCCGGCGTGTCGACCAAGGAGTTCGCCCTGGTCACCGCGCTTCGCGATGCCATGGATTCCAGCGGGGAGGGGGCCATGGCCGGCCTCTACCGGCTGGCGGTCGAGAGCTCGTCCAAGCCGTTCCCGCGGCACGCCGCGCAGGTGTGCCTGTACTGGGCGTACCTCGCGCACAAGGACCGCGACCGCGCCCGCCAGGCGGCCAACGCCGTCTGCGCCGAGGCGGAAGCCGTCCGGCAGCAACTTCACGCGATGGGAGAGCGGCCCCTTTACCGGGACGCGTCCATTCCGCAGCCCGGTCCGGTCGGCGCCAAGGCGCCGGCGTCCCGCAAGTCGAAGTCCGCGACCTCCCGCGCGGTTGCCGTGGTTTCCTAGTCCTCCCCGAGCGTCCCGCAGCGGGCGTGGATCACGCCCGCTGCGCCATCACGGCCCTCGACGGGTCGCGTCACGGCCAGTCGGGAGTGACGTCGCCGCCGGCCGCCAGCGCCAGCTCCCAGTCGGCAAGACGGCGAAACTCGACCGTCGGTTGCTCCCGTGCGTTCCTCGGGGCGAGGAGTTCCTCGGCCAACGTGTTCCCTTGCGCGCTTTCGATCCTGATGGTGTCCATCTGGATTCCTTTCGTTTTTTGGGTTGGAGAAAGTCGGGATGCCGCGAGGGCCTTCCCGGCGACTAGTATTACAGATGTTATTTGACACTGGTAAGACACTTAACAACAATTGTAACGAACGAGCGTGGCCGGCCGGTGCCGACCCGCCGCCCGTAAGTAGAAACGAATTTTCGGCGCGAGCCCACGAAGAATGGACATTGGCGAGATCGTCTCCAGATTCTCGGAACCCCCGGAAGCGATCGCCCTCGGCATCTCCGCGCTGGAGGCGCTGGCCAACGAGGATCTTTCGCTCGCCGAGGCGGGCGCCATCGCCGTGCCGGACAACCTGCTGCGCCTCGCGACGCTCGTGCGCAAGGGCAGCGCCGGGCACCGCGACTTCCTGGTCCGGGTGATCCGGTATTTTCGCGGACGCGCCATGACGTTCCGGCACCAGGACGACGACGGCGACCATCGCCAGGTTCGCCGGATCATCGGCGCGCTGTGGGATCTGGAACGCGCCGGCCGCCTGCTGGTGATCCACGAGGCCATGGTCGACCCCCGCCTCGAGGCGGCCCTGGGGCCGCTCTATCCCGGCGCGACCTTCGAGATCGCCCTCAGTCCCTTGCGCAATTTCCTGCGCGACTATCTCGTGAGGGTCTATTCGTGGACGGAAGGAGCGGGCTGCGTCGCGGTCGAGCGGACCAGGAGGGTGTTCAGCGACCTGGGCCATCACGTCGCCACGCTCCAGTTCCCCGACCAGCTGGATCGCGACGCGGACCTCAAGGGCCGCTACGTGAGCCGCGCTTTCGCTTCCCGGAGCGGCCGGCGCGCCGGCTTCCTGGTCGGCGTGACGGCGGACACGGAGGGGGAGGCGGGGGCGGACGCCGGCGTGGCGGGCCTCGTCATCGCGTTCGCGGACCTTTGACGCGGGGCGCCCGTTGAAGGTGACGCTCGACCATCGCTGCATCGTCCAGCTGGCCGACCGCACGGAAGCCGGCGCCTGCCTCGGGAGACTGGTCTCGAGCGAGGCCATGCGCTGCTTCGTCGTGAACATCGGCGCCGCGCGGATGCGCCGTCGCGGGGCGAGGCCGCAGCACTACGGGCGCTTCGAGGAACTGCTGGCCGCCGCGGGCTGCGGGCACCTGCCGAGGCTCGACCCCATGTTCATCGTCGACCTCACGTTCTGGGGAAAGTGCGTGTCCGCCGGCGATGACGACGTGCGGCTCGCGCGCGACATCGGCGAGGCTCTCTTCGGCGAAGCGCCCGGCGTGGACATACCGGACGACGGACTCGACTCGCCGGCCGGCCGGAAGTGGATCGACCAGCACTGCGACGTCCAGACGATGTGGACCCACATCCGCAGCCGCAACGACGTCTACGTCACCACCGAAGAGCGCTTCGTGAAGGAGTCCCGGCGTCCGAGGCTGAGCGCCCTCGGTGTCGGACGAATCTGCCTGCCGGGGGAGGTCTGAGCCGGGGCACGGCGGGGCCCGGCGGACGCGCGGGCCGCGAAGGGCGGCTAAACTGCAGTCCATTGCCCCGAATCGGGCCGATCGCCGGAGCGACCATGCTTTTCCGCCTACTTGCCGCCATCGTCATCGTCGCCGGGATTCCGGCGGCCGCCCTGGCGCAGCGCACGCAGAAGCCGCCGTTGCACGGCCAGGACTGGATGGCCGTCACCGGCAAGCCGCTGGGCGCGGCCGCGGGCGCGAAAGTGTTCCTCAAGGGCGGCAATGCCGTGGACGCGGCGTGCGCGATGATCGCGGCCACCGCCACGATGTGGGACACGCTGCACTGGGGAGGCGAGACGCAGGCGCTCGTCTACGACCCGCACGCGAAGAAGGTCGTCGGCATCAACGCCCTGGGCGTGGCGCCGACGGGCGCGACGGTGGAATTCTTCCGCGCGAAGGGCATGGGCTACCCACCGCCCTACGGACCGCTCGCCGCCGTCACGCCCGGGACGCCGGGCGGCATCATGACGATGCTCGCGCAGTACGGGAAGCTTTCGCTCGCCGAGGTGCTCGAGCCCGCCATCCGCCTGGCCGAGGGCTTCCCGATCGAGGCGCAGCTGGCGAACTACATCGAGCGCCAGCGCGAGCACCTCGTGCAATGGCCGGACTCGCGACGCATCATGCTGCCGAGGGCGGGCGGGCACGCGCCCGAGGCGGGCGAGATCTTCCGCCAGCCCGAACTCGCCGCGACGCTGCGCAAGCTGGTCGAGACGGAGAAGGCCGCGCTCGCGGCCGGCAAGTCGCGCAAGGAGGCCATCCTGGCCGCGCAGGACCGCTTCTATCGCGGAGACATCGCGAAGGAGCTCGTGGCGAGCGTGCGCGCGCAGGGCGGGCTCTTCACCGAGTCCGACCTCGCCGGGTGGAAGGTCCTCGTCGAGGAACCCGTGAGCACCCGCTACAAGGGCATCGACGTCTTCAAGCTCACGGCGTGGACCCAGGGCCCCGTGATGCTGCAGGCGCTGAACATCCTCGAGAATTTCGACCTGAAGGCGATGGGCTACAACAGCACGCGCTACATCCATACGGTCTACCAGGCGATGAATCTCGCCTACGCCGACCGCGACTTCTACTACGGCGACACCTACACGCCGCCCGAGGAGCCGGTGCCCGGGCTGCTCTCGAAGGAGTACGCGCGCGACCGCGCGAGGCTCATCGATCCGGCGAGGAACGACGCGAAGGCCTCGCCCGGCGACCCGTATCCCTACCAGCGCGCGAAGAACCCTTACATCGAGCTGCTCGAGCGCTGGAACGCGCCGAGGAAGAAGGGCCCGGGCGGCGGCGGCACCCCGATGGCGGCCAACGACGCGGACTTCGAGCGCGCCTTCTACGCCGGCACCACCTCCGTCATCGCGGCCGACAAGGAAGGCTGGGTCGTATCGGTGACGCCCAGCGGCGGCTGGGTGCCCGCCGTCATCGCGGGCTCCACCGGCATCGGCCTTTCGCAGCGCATGCAGAGCTTCGTGACGGACGAGTCCGAGAATCCGTTCAACGTCGTCGCCCCCGGCAAGCGCCCGCGGGTGACGCTCACCCCGAGCCTCGCGCTGAGGGACGGGCGCCCCTGGCTCGCCTTCGCCGTGCAGGGAGGCGACGGGCAGGACCAGGACTTGCTGCAGTACTTCCTCAACGTGGCCGAGTTCGGCATGACGCCGCAGGAAGCCGCCGAGGCGCCCGGGTTCAACAGCTTCCAGATGCGCGCCTCCTTCGAGGCGCACGAGTCGCGCCCGGGGCGCATCATGGTGAACGATGCCACGCCCCCGTACGTGCGCAAGGAACTTCGCGCGATGGGATACGACGCCTTCTCCCGCGACAGGACCTCGGGTCCCGTGAACGCGATCATGATCGACCGCCGGCACGGCACCCTCTGGGGGGCCTCGAGCAACCACGGCGAGGATTACGGGATCGGGTGGTGATGAGAGGAGCCCCGCACATGCGCCTCGCCCCGGGACCCGCGCGCCGCGCGCTCGCCGCGCTGCTCGTCGCCTTTCTCGCGGGTTGCGGAGGCGGGGGAGGAGGCGGGGCCGACGTCGTGGCCCCCTCGTCGGGGGCGTCGTCGTTCCCGCCGTCGTCCAGCCTGGCGGCGCGCTGCGAAGTTCCACGTCCGGGGACGGACCCGTACAACGGCAACCGCCCCTTTCCCGACGCGCAGGGGACTCTCGACGAGGAGAAGCGCTGGGTGCGCTCGTGGATCGACGAGACCTACCTCTGGTACCGCGAGGTGCCGGACCTGGCGGCGTCCGCCTATGCGGGGCCGGTCGAGTACTTCAACGTCCTGAAGACGCCGGCGGTGACCGCCTCCGGCAACCCCCGCGACCGCTTCCACTTCGTCTACGACACGCAGGTGTGGAACAGGCTGTCGGTGTCGGGCGTCGAGGCGGGCTACGGCATCGAGTGGGCGCTGCTGTCGCGTTCGCCGCCGCGCCGCATGGTGGTGGCCTACGTGGACCCCGGTTCTCCCGCCGCCTTCGCCGGCATCGGGCGCGGGACCGAGGTGGTGTCCATCGACGGGGTCGATTTCGCGAACGGCGCGGACGTGGCGACGATCAACGCGGGCGCCTTCCCCGACCGGGCGGGAAGGCAGGCGACCTTCGTGTTCCGCGAACCCGGAGCCGCGGCACCGCGCACGGTGACGATGACCGCGGTCGAGGTCACGAAGGTGCCGGTGCAGGGCGTCGCCACCGTCGACACGCCTGCCGGACGCGTGGGCTACCTCCATTTCACCGACCACATCGCCACGGCCGAAGCGGGCCTCGCGGCGGCGATCGGGCAACTGAGTGCCGCGGGCGTGTCCGACCTGGTGCTGGACCTGCGCTACAACGGCGGCGGCTACCTCGACATCGCCTCGGCGCTCGCATTCATGATCGCGGGCCCGGAACGCACCGCGGGCCGCGTGTTCGAGCGCCTGCGCTTCAACGACCGCGACCCGTTCCGCGTCGGCCCGGCGGGGTTGGTCACGCCGTTCCACGCCACGGCGCAGGGTTTTTCGACCCCGGCCGGCACGCCGCTGCCCTCGCTGGGGCTCGCGCGGGTCGCGGTGCTCACGAGCTCGGGCACGTGCTCGGCGAGCGAGTCGGTGATCAACGCATTGCGCGGCGTCGACGTGGAGGTGAGCCTCGTGGGCGGCGCCACCTGCGGCAAGCCCTACGGGTTCCTGCCGCGGGACAACTGCGGGACGACCTATTTCGCGATCCAGTTCGAAGGGGTGAACGACAAGGGCTTCGGCGATTACGCCGACGGCTTCGCGCCCACCTGCACCGTCCCCGACGACTTCACGCGGCCGCTGGGCGACCCGGCGGAGGCGCGCTTCGCCGCCGCGCTGGAACTGCTGGCTACCGGCGCCTGTCCGGCCGCCGTGGCCAAGGCCGCGGCACCGGATCCGTGGCTCGTGCGCTCGCCGGCGCGCGAGAACCGGATCCTTCGACCGCAACCGGAAAGCCATCGATGAGCCCGTTTCCGCAACTGCAGGACGAGACCCTCCTCACCACGCTCGGCATCGAGATCGTCGAGGCGACGAAGGAGCGCGTGGTCGCCCGCATGAGCGTCGGCCCGAAGGTGCACCAGCCGTTCGGGCTGCTGCACGGGGGCGCCTCCGTGGCGCTCGCCGAGACGGTCGCCTCGACCGCGGCGTGGATGAACGTGGACCAGGCCACGCAGATCGTGGTGGGCATCGAGATCAACGCGAATCACCTGCGCGCCAAGCGCGACGGCATCGTCACCGCGACGGCCACGCCGCTGCACGTGGGACGGCTCACCCAGGTGTGGGACGTGCGCATCGCCGACGAGCACGGAAAGGCCGTGTGCGCGTCGCGCTGCACGCTGGCCGTAGTGCCCAGGCCGCAGTGATGGGAGTCGCCGCCCCCCGGCTACACTGTCTCCCATGAAGTACAAGGACTATTACGCCACTCTCGGCGTCGCGAGGGACGCGTCCGCGGACGCCATCCGGGATTCGTACCGCAAGCTCGCGCGCAAGTACCACCCGGACGTGTCCAGGGACCCGAAGGGCGAGGAGAAATTCAAGGAGATCGCCGAGGCATACCAGACGCTCAAGGATCCGGAGAAGCGCGCCGCCTACGACCGGCTCGGCAGCGGTTACCAGCCGGGCCAGGATTTCCGCCCGCCGCCCGGCTGGGAGCAGCAGTTCCGTCGCGAGGGCCCCTTCGGCGACGGCGGCTATTCGTTCGACGACCTCGACCTGTCCGATCTCTTCGCGAGCATCCAGGGGGCCGGGCACCGGGGCGCCCGTTCGCGCGCGAGCATGCCCATGCCCGGGGCCGATTTCGAGGTCACGGTGCGCCTCGCGCTGGAGGATGCCCACCGCGGCACGCAGGTGGACCTCAACCTGAGCGTGCCGGAGGCCGACGGCGAGGGCCGCGTGCGCCACGTGCCGAAGAACCTCAAGGCGCGCATCCCGAAAGGCGCCTCCGACGGGCAGCGGCTGCGCCTGCGCGGTCAGGGCGGCAAGGGCGCCCGCGGCGGCCGCGACGGTGACCTCTACCTGAACATCGTGCTCGATCCCCATCCGCTTTTCCGCCCGAGCGGGCACGATCTCTACCTCGATCTCCCGCTCGCCCCGTGGGAAGCGGCGCTCGGCGCCACGGTCGAGGTGCCCACGCTCGCCGGCACCGTGAGCGTCAAGGTGCCGCCCGGAACGCCCGCGGGACGCAAGCTCCGCTTCCCCGGAAAGGGGCTCGCCAGGCCCGGCGGCGGCGACGGCGATCTCTACGCCATCGTGCAGATCGTCAATCCCCCGGAGCTGGGCAGCCGCGAGCGCGAGCTCTTCCGCGCCCTCGCCGAGGAATCGCGCTTCGATCCGCGCGGCCATTTTTCCGGAGGCAAGCCCCATGCCGGCTGAACGCGACTTCGTGCTGTGGCTGGACGCGCGCGAGCAGGTCTCGCTCGTCGAGCTCTCGGAGTGCGCCGGGCTGTCGGTTGCGCAGCTGCGCGAGCTGGTGGAATGCGGGGCGCTCGCTCCGGCCGACCCGCATGCCGACGAGTGGGTGTTCGGCGCCGACTGCGTGGTGAGCCTGCGCGCGGCCGCGCGCGTGTGCCGCGACCTGGAGCTGGAGACGGCCGCGCTGGCGCTCGTGCTCTCCTACCTCGAGCGCATCCACCGCCTCGAGGAGGAGGTGCGCGACCTGAGCGCGCGGCTGGGCGGGTTGCGCCCGTGAGGCTCTCCGTCCTGGACCAGTCTCCCGCCGCGCAGGAGAGGTCGCAGGACCACGCCATCCGGGAATCGCTGGCGCTCGCGCGGCATTGCGAGGCGCTGGGCTACCACCGGTACTGGGTCTCCGAGCACCACAACAGCGCGAGCATCGTGGGCACCGCGCCGGAGATCCTGATGGCCGCCATCGCCGCCACGACCACGCGCATCCGGGTGGGCAGCGCGGGCGTCATGCTCCCGCACTATGCGGCGCTCAAGGTGGCCGAGCAGTTCCGCGTGCTGGAGGCCATCGCGCCGGGGCGCATCGATCTCGGCCTGGGGCGGGCGCCCGGCTCCGACCGGCTCACGGCCATGGCGCTCAATCCCGATCCGGGCGCGGCCGAGAACTTTCCCAGCCAGGTCCAGGAGCTGGACCTGTGGCTGCGTGGCGAGGCGCTCCCGGAGGGCCATCCCTTCCGGTCCATCCGCGCCCATCCGGCGGGGCCGACGAGCCCGGAGATCTGGATCCTCGGCAGCTCCGACTACGGGGCGCAGCTCGCCGCGTTCCTCGGCTACCCCTACGCGTACGCCTATTTCTTCACCGACGGGCGCGGCACCGAGGAGGCGCTGGCGCTCTACCGCGCCAGCTACCGGCCCAGCGCGCGCCATCCGGATCCCGTGGCGACCATCTGCGTGTGGGCGCTGGCGGCCGACACGGAAGCCGAGGCGCGGCGCCTGCTGGCGACGCGCGAGCACTGGCGCGTGGGCTTCGAGAAGGGGCTGCGCACGGCGCTCGTCTCGCCGGAGGATGCGGCGGCGCATCCCTACACCGACGCCGAGCTCGCGATCGTCCGGCGCCTGCGCGAGAGGGCCATCGTGGGCACCGGCGCGCAGGTGGCCGCGAGGCTGCGCGAGCTGGCCGCGCAATTCGCGCTCGACGAGATCGTCGTCAACACCTGGACCCACGACCCCGCCGCGCGCCGCCACTCGTACGAGCTGATCGCGCGGTCCCTTCCGCCGGAATGACCGGGCCATGAAGCCCGCCGCCCGGACCATTGCCGCGGGGCAGCCGTGATGGAGTGAGAATTAACAAAGGTTGACGGGGGCGCGGCCGCGCCCAAGAATGCAGTCATGGGTACGGACATCGTTTGGCTTCATCCACCTGGCAGACAGGGGCACGGCATGGATCGGACTCGGGCGGAACCGGGATTTCGCGCCCAGGCGCAGCAGGCCGCGCTTTTCGCTCTCCTGAAGAGCGGGATCCCGACCGCGGGGGAGGCGACGGCGTGGCGCGCGCTCACCGAGGCGGCCGGCCGCACGCTGGAAGTGGCACGGGCTTCGGTGTGGCTCCTGTCGGAGGACCGCGAGCGCCTGGTGCTCGCCGACCTTTTCGAGCGGGAGGGGGGCGGTCACGAGGCGGGCGCCGAACTGCAGGCTTCGCGCTACCCGGCCTATTTCCAGGCCCTGAAATGGAACCGCGCCGTTGTCGCGCCCGACGCGGCCGCCGATCCGCGCACCCGCGAATACGCGGCCGACCACCCTGGCGCCCACGGCATCGCCTCGCTGCTCGTCGCCGGCATCTGGCAGGAAGGCGAGGCACGCGGCGTGGTGTGCCTGGAGTCCGCCGGCGAACGGCGCGACTGGACCGGGGACGAGCAGCAATTCGCCAGTTCGCTCGCCGACATCGCGGCGACCGTCCTGGTGCACGAGTCGCTGCGGGCCGCGCGCGCGCGCCTGCAGGAGACCCAGGATCTCTTCGCGGGCGCCATCCGGGCGAGCCCCGACCCGATCGCCGTGGTGCGTCTCACCGACAACCGCATCCTGCTCGTGAACGACAATTTCCTGCGCGTGTCGGGCTTTCGCGAGGACGAGACGATCGGGCGCACGTCCATCGAGCTGGGCTTCTGGACGAACCCCTCGCAGCGCGAGGAGTGGGCGCGCCGGATGCGCGACGAGGGCACGGTGCGCGATTTCGAGGTGGAGTTCGTGGTGAAGGACGGCCGTCGGCGCAACTTCGCGCTCTCCGGGGAGCGCATCGAGATCCGCGGCGAGCCCTGCCTGGTGCTCGTGGCCCGCGACGTCACCGACCGCAAGCGCCAGGAGGTGCTCGTGTCGCAGATCGCGCAGGGCGTGGTCGCGCAGACGGGCGAGTCGTTCTTCCGCTCGCTCGTCGGGCACCTGGCGCGCGTGCTGGAGGCCGACTTCGCCTTCGTCGGAGAGATCCATCCCACGGACGCGGGTCTCGTGCGCACGATCGCGGTGCATGCCGGCGGCCGCCCGGCGCCCGATTTCGAGTACCGGCTTGCCGGCTCGCCGTGCGAGACGATACTCGGGCGCGGCGTCTGCGCTTTTCCCGAGCACGTCGCCAGGCTCTTCCCGCGCGACCTCGACCTCGCGAAGAAGGGCATCGAGGCCTATGTCGGCGCACCCCTCAACGACTCGAAGGGCCGCCCGCTGGGCCTCATGGTGGTGCTGTTCCGCCGCCGGCTGGAGGACTCGCGGCTCGCCGAGAACCTGCTGCGGATCTTCGCCACGCGCGCCTCGGGAGAACTGGAGCGCGGCCACGACCTTCGCGCCCTCGAGCACCTGGCGCACCACGATTCGCTCACGGGGCTGTGCAACCGGATCGGCCTCAAGCAGTGCGTGGAGACCGCGCTGCTGCCGGAGACGGACGAGCGCTCGGGCGCGGGCGCGCTGCTCCTGGTCGACCTGGACCGGTTCAAGGAAGTGAACGACACGCTCGGGCACCCGGTGGGCGACGTGCTGCTCCAGCGCGTGGCCGAGGCGCTGCGCGCGGGGTTGGCCCGTTACCCCCGGAGCTGCGTCGCGCGGCTGGGTGGCGACGAGTTCGCCATGTGGATCCCAGGGGTGGCCGACCGCGCGGCGGGCGAGGAGGCCGCCGCCTACGTCATGGGCATCCTCACCGCGCCGATCGACATCGAGGGCTATCGCCTGGAGGTGGGCGCGAGCATCGGCATCGCGCTGGCGCCCGTGCATGCCACCACGTCGAGCGGGTTGCTGCGCTGCGCGGACGTCGCGATGTACGCGGCCAAGCGGACCGGGTCGAGTCATTCCACCTACGACGCCTCGCAGGACCCGTACTCGACCGAGCGGCTGGCGCTGCTCTCCGAGCTGGGCGGGGCCGTGCGCGCCGGGGAGCTGCGCGTGCATTACCAGCCGCGCGTGCGGCTCGCCGACGGCGTCGTGCGCGGGTTCGAGGCCCTCGTGCGCTGGCAGCATCCCCGCCACGGGCTGCTGCTGCCGGCGCGCTTCGTGCCGCTGGCAGAGCTCTCCGACGTGATCCGCCCTCTCACGATGTGGGTGCTGGGGGAGGCCCTGAGGCAGCAGCGCGAATGGCGCGAAAGCGGGCGCGACGTGCGCATCGCGGTGAACCTGTCGGCGCGGCACCTCATGGACGAGAGTTGCGCCTCGCGCATCGAGAGCCTGCTCATCGCGAACGGCGTGGACCCGGCCGCGCTGGAGCTCGAGATCACGGAAAGCGCCATCATCGCCGATCCCGAACGCGCGACTGCCACGCTCGAGCGCGTGCGGGCGCTGGGCGTGCGCGTCGCGATCGACGACTTCGGCACCGGGTTCTCGTCCCTGTCGCACCTGAAGCGGCTGCCGCTCAACCTGCTCAAGATCGACGTGTCCTTCGTGCGCCAGATGCTCTCGAGCCCGACCGACCGCGCGATCGTCGAGTCGACGATCCACCTGGCGCACGACCTCGGCCTGACGGTCGTCGCGGAGGGCATCGAGGACGAGCAGACGAGCAGGGCGCTGCGCGCGCACGGCTGCGACGAAGGGCAGGGGTTCTGGATCAGCCCTCCCTTGCCGGCGGCGGAAGCCTCGGCCTGGCTCGCCGGCAGATCCGTGTAGCGCGGCAAACCGGCTCAGGAGCGCGGGCCGCGCTCCCTGGCCAGGTCCCGGGCGGCCTGCGCGCCGACCGGCGTCTCCCAGAGCGCGTCCGTGTCGACGCCGATCCTTCGCCGCCAGTTGGCGCGCTCGCGGTCCGTTCCCGGCAGGTTCAGCGCCGTCGTCTCGGCGGCAAGGTCGTCGGCCTGGACGAGCGCGAGGGCGCAAGGGGTCGCGCCGAGGAAGCGGTGCAGCGCGCCCGCGACCGCGGCGTCCGGCGCGCCGGCGGCATCCGCGGATAGGTCCGTGACGCCCGCGTCCTTCATCGCGTTCGACAGCGCCTGCCTCTCCACGCGGCGCGCGGCATGGGCCGTGGCCGACTCGGCGTCTCCGGCGAGGCCCAGCGAGCGGCGCTCGTCGATGTCCGCTCCGGTCCACCATCCGCGGATCGTGGGCAGGTCGTGCGTCGAAGCGCACGCCGCGGCTTTCACCGGATAGCCGCGCGGCCCGCGGAAGCCGGCTCCTTCACGCTCGAACCACAGGACGCGGTAGGACAGGACGTCGGCGGCATCGAGACGCGCGCGAAAGCCCTCGGGCACGGTGCCCAGGTCCTCGCCGACGATGAGGCAGCGCGCGCGGCGGCTCTCCAGCGCCAGCGCGCCCACGAGGTCGTGGAACGGATAGCGCACGTAGGCGCCCTCCGCCGCGGTCGCGCCGTCGGGCACCCAGAAGAGCCTCGACAGCCCCATGACGTGATCGATGCGCAGCGCCCCGGCGTGGCGCGCGTTGGCGGCGATGAGCGTGCGCAGTCCCTCGTAGCCCGAGGCGGCGAGGGCGTCGGGCTGCGGCGGCGGCAGGTTCCAGACCTGCCCCTCGGCGCAGAACGGGTCCGGAGGCGCGCCGATCGAAACGCCGCGCGCGAGCGCGGCCTGCGTGGCCCAGGCTTCCGCCCCGTCGGGCGCGGCGCCGACGGCGAGGTCGCGGTAGAAGCCGATGGCGAGGCCGCTCTCCTTCGCCGATTGCGCTGCCTGCGCGAGCTGGCGATCCGCCAGCCACTGCAGGTAGGCCGCGAAGTCCACGTCGCGCGCGTGGCGCGCCGCGAAGCGCGCCACGCCCGGGTCGTCGGGCCGGCGCAGCTCCTCCGGCCAGCGCTGCCAGGGCACGCCCGGGCGCGCGCCGGCGATGGCCTCGAACGCCGCGAACCGGCGAAGCCGCTCCCCGCCGCCGGCCACGAACCGGCCGTAGTCGGCGACCAGGTCATCGCCGGCGCCGCGGCGCGCGAAGGCGTCGAAGCACGCTTCGAGAGCCGGACGCTTCCATGCCCACACGCGCGGATAATCGACGGCCGCGTCGTTCGCCGCGAGCGCTCGGCGCGCCGCCTCCGAGCCCGCGAAATCGGGAACCGCCGTGACGTCGATGTAGATGGCGTCGAGAAACCGCCGGTCGGAAGGGTGGTAGGGGCTCGCCCGTTCGCGCTCGCCCGCGAAGAGCGCGTGCAGGGGATTGATGCCCACTACCGATCCGCCCGCGCGCGCGGTCGCCCGCGCCGCTTGCGCGAGGGTGGTGAAGTCGCCGATGCCCTGGTCGCCCGGCCTGCGCAACGCGTAGAGGTGCGCGGCGAGGCCGAAGCGCCGCCCGCCCTCGAGGAGTTCGGGCGGAAGGTGGCATCGGCGCGGCACGATGAGCAGGTGGCAGGCCTCGGGCTCGTCGTCGATCGACGCCGTGTAGGCGCCAGCGGGCAGCGCCGGCAGCGCGATGGCGCGCCGGGCGACCGTCCTGCCGTCGGCGGCGACGACCCGGTGCTCCTCGCCGTGCGCGAGATCGAATGGCACGCGGCGCACGGCGCCGTCCTCGCCGGCGAGGCGCAGGACGCCCCGCGCGGGCCGGGCCGGCAGGCTGGCGATCGCGAGTCGCGGAGCCTCGTCCTCGCGCAGCACGGCCACCCTCGGCAGGCGGCGGCATTCGCGCGCGGCCGCGAGCGCGGCGAGCCGTTCTCGGGCCTGCGCGGTCGTGGCCGCGTCGAGCCCCATCGCGGCGAGCAGCGCGCGCCGGGTTTCGTCGCCGACGAGGTGCTCCTTCCCGGTCACGTCGCGCCAGGTCGGGGCGATTCCCGCCGCGCCCGCGAGGCGGTCGAGGACGGCCGGCTCGATGCCGGTCGGGCGCGCGACGGCGGCCGGGGCGGCGTCCTCGACGAGAACGACGACACTGCGCGCGGCGAGCCAATCCGGGGCCCCGGCTGCCGGCGAATCGGGCTTGCCGCCGGGCCGCGACGTATCCACCGCCACGCGCCAGCGCGTGCCGTCGCGCGAGTCCGGCCAACGGACCGCGACCGGCTCCGGCCCGGCATTGAGGCCGACGACGACGCGGTCGGCCGGCGCTTCGCCCTCCGGCGGCGCGTAGAGCGCGGCGACGAGCGCGCGGCCCCGCGGGTGCTCCCAGTCCTCCCGGGTCATCGCCCGGCCGTCCGGGTGGCGCCACTCGACGTCCGGAATGCCGCTCGACTCGCGCGGCTCGCCCGCGAGCCATTCGTCGTTGCGCAGCGCGCGATGGGTGCGCCGCAGGGCCGCGAGGTCCGCCACCAGGCTGGACAGCTCGCCGTCGGCCCGGGTCCAGTCGATCCAGGCGAGCGCGTTGTCCTGCGCGTACGCGTTGTTGTTGCCGCGCTGCGTGCGGCCCAGCTCGTCGCCCATCGACAGCATGGGCGTGCCGCGGGAGACGAACAGCGTGGCGAGAAGGCCTTGAACGTCGCGGCGCCTGGCGGCGGCGACCTCGGCGCCGGCCGCCGGCCCTTCCACGCCGTGGTTCCAGGAGTGGTTCGCCTCGGTCCCGTCGCGGTTGGCCTCGCCGTTGGCCTCGTTGTGCTTGCGCTCGTGCGCGACGAGATCGGCCAGCGTGAACCCGTCGTGGGCGCACACGAAGTTGACCGAGCGCGACGGCCGGCGCCTGCGCCCCGCGAAGACGTCGGCCGAGCCTGCCAGGCGCGTGGCCAGTTCGCCCGTCATCGCCTCGTCGCCGCGCCAGAAGCGGCGCACGGCGTCCCGGTAGCGATCGTTCCATTCGCCCCAGGCCGCGGGGAAGGCGCCGAGGCGATGGCCGCCGGGCCCCAGGTCCCAGGGCTCGGCGACGAGCTTCAGTTCCCGCAGCGCCGGGTCCTGCGCGACGGCCTGGAGGAACGGGGCCGCGGGATCGAAGCCGTGGTCGCGGCGCGCGAGCGTCGTGGCGAGGTCGAAGCGGAAGCCGTCGACCCCGGCGGCGCGCGCGTAGTGGCGCAGCGCGTCCAGCGCGAGGCGCATCACCGGCGCGCGGTCGAGCGCCAGCGTGTTGCCGCATCCCGCGTCGTTGGCATAGCGCGCGCGATCGCCGGGGAGCGTGCGGTAGTAGGTCGCGTTGTCCAGGCCGCGAAGCGACAGCGTCGGCCCCAGCGCGTCGCCCTCGCCGGTGTGGTTGAGCACGACGTCGAGCAGGACCTCGATGCCCGCCTCGTGCAGCGCGGCCACGCACGCGGCGAGCTCCGCCATGCCGCCCGGGGCGAGCCGCGGATCGGGCGCCATCAGGGCGACGGGATTGTAGCCCCAGTAGTTCGACAGCCCCAGCGGGCCGAGGTGGCGCTCGTCCACCCACGCGGCGATCGGCATCAGCTCGACGGTCGTGACGCCGAGCCGGGCGAGGTGCGCGACGGCCGCCGGGTGGGCCAGCGCGGCGCAGGTGCCGCGCATCGCCTCCGGCACGCCGGGGTGGGTCCTGGTGAATCCGCGCACGTGCAGCTCGTAGATGACGGTGTCGCTCCACGCGACGCGGGCGGGGAGGGACCGCGCGGGCGGCGAGGGCGCGGCCGCCACGGCCTTGGGCACGAAGCGCGCGCTGTCCGCGTCGTTTCGCGTCACGCCGTCGGGCATCTCCCCGAACACGGACGGGTGCAGGGCGAAGCGGCGGTCGAGCGCGGTGGCATGGGGGTCGACCAGCAGCTTGGCGGGATTGAAGCGATGGCCGTGGGGCGGATCATAGGGGCCGTGCGCGCGCAGGCCGTAGCGCCGTCCCGGCTCGATGCCGGCGACGAATCCGTGGAAGACGTCTCCCGTGCGCTCCGGCAGCGCGATCCGCTCCAGCTCGGCGTCTCCCGACGCGTCGAACAGGCACAGCTCGACGCGGGTCGCGTGGGCGGAAAAGACCGCGACGTTGGCTCCGCCCGCGGCCAGCGTGACTCCGAGCGGCTCCGGGCTTCCGGGGGCGAGGGCGCGCATGTCGACGGCCGGCTCGATCCTCGACCGCGGATCAGGCGGCCGGGCTCGCCGCGAGTTCGCGGTAGAGGGCCGCGTACTGCTTCGCCGGGCGCCGCCAGCCCACGTCGGCCGCCATGGCGTGCTGCTGCAGCCGGCGCCAGGTGGCGCGATCGCGCCAGAGCGAGACCGCGCGCTCGAGCGTGAGGACGAGCGCCTCGCTCGTCACCGGGGCGAACTGCAGGCCGTTGCCCGCGGACGGGACGAGGGCCATCTCGTTCGCGTCGCTCACGGTGTCGGCGAGTCCCCCGACGCGGGCCGCGACGGGAATGGTGCCGTAGCGCAGCGCGCACAGCTGCGTGAGGCCGCAGGGCTCGAAGCGCGACGGCACGATGAGCGCGTCCGCGCCGCCCTGGACGAGGTGCGCGGCGGACTCGTCGAAGCCGACCATGGCGCCGACGAGGCCGGGGTATGCCGAGGACGCGGCGCGGAACCCTGCCTCGAGCGCGCTCTCGCCGGAGCCGACCAGCACGAGCTGCGCGCCGAGCGCGACGAGGTCCGGCACCGATTCCAGGAGAACGTCCATCCCTTTCTGCCAGGTGAGGCGGCTCACCACGCCGAAAAGCGGCGCGCCGGCGTCGGGATCGAGGCCGAACCTCTCGCGCAGCGCGGCCTTGTTCGCCTCGCGGTTGGCGACCCGCTTCGCGTCGAACGGGGAAGGCAGGTACGGGTCCGTCGCGGGATTCCAGTACTCGGTGTCGATGCCGTTGAGGATGCCCGTCATCACGCCGGCCCGATGGCGCAGGAGCCCGTCGAGCCCCATGCCGAACTCGGGGGTGCGGATCTCCATCGCGTAGCGCGGCGACACGGTGGTGAGGCGGTCGGCGAGCGCGAGCCCCGCCTTCAGGTAGCCGATCGTGCCGAAGTACTCCACGCCGTCCATCGAGAACGCGTGCGCGGGCAGGCCCAGCTCCGCGAGGAGCGTGCCCGGGAACTGGCCCTGGAAGGCGAGGTTGTGGACCGTCATCACCGTGCGCGGCCGGCGCGCGCCGCCGTAGTGGAGGTAGGCCGGCGCGAGCCCGGCCTGCCAGTCGTGCGCGTGCACGATGTCGGGCACGAAGGCCGGAAGGATTCCCCGGCCGACCTGCGCCGCGGCAAGGGACAGCGCCGCGAATCGCTGCGCATTGTCGGGCCACTCCTTGCCGTCGTCGCCGACGTAGGGGTTGCCGGGGCGCGCGTACAGGTGCGGGGCGTCGAGGACGAGCAGGTCGAGGCCCGCGGCGCGCGCGGCGAGCAGGCGCGCCGGCCCGCCCTGGAGCTGCGCCCAGGCGTGGACCGGCTCGGCCCCACGTGTCGCTTCCAGCACGGCCGGGTAGCCGGGCAGGAGCGTGCGCACCGCCACGCCCTCGGCGGCGAGCGCGGGGGGCAGGGCGCCGGCGACGTCGGCAAGCCCGCCGGTCTTCACCAGCGGGAAGACTTCGGAGGCGACCGACAGGACGGTCGGGGCCGTCATTGCGCGAGGCGGTCGATCATGGGCTGCGTGATGAGGCAGATGCCGCCGTCGGTGCGCCGGAAGCGCTTCGCGTCGGCCACCGGATCCTCGCCCACCACGAGGCCCTGGGGGATCTTCACGCCCGCGTCGATCACGACGTTCTTCAGGCGGGCGTGCCGCGCGACGTCGACGTGGGGCAGGATCACGGCGTTGGAGATGTCCACGTACGAGTGGACGTGCGCCCCGGTGAAGAGCAGCGACCGGTGCACCGTCGCGCCCGACACGATGCAGCCGCCGGAGATGAGGGACGAGACGCCGATGCCGCGCCGGCCCTCCACGTCGTGCACGAACTTGGCCGGCGGCGTGATCCCCGAGTAGGTCCAGATCGGCCAGTCGGCGTCGAAGAGATCGAGCTCGGGGACGACGTCGGTCAGGTCGATGTTGGCCTCCCAGTAGGCGTCGATCGTGCCCACGTCGCGCCAGTACGGCTCGGACTCCGCCCGTGACCGGACGCACGAGTCCGCGAAGCGGTGCGCGATGGCTTTCGCGTTGGCGACCATCCACGGGATGATGTCCTTGCCGAAGTCGCGGCTCGAGCGCGGGTCGGCGGCGTCGCGGCGCAGCTGGTCGTTGAGGAGCTCGCGGCGGAAGACGTAGATGCCCATGCTCGCGAGCGCCCAGCCGGGCCGGTCCGGCATCTCGGGCGGGACCTCGGGCTTCTCGACGAAGGAGATGATGCGGTCCTGGGCGTCCACGTGCATCACGCCGAAGCCGCGGGCCTGCGCCGCCGGCACCTCGAGGCAGGCCACCGTCACGTCGGCGCCCGAGTTGACGTGCTGCACGAGCATGCGCTCGTAGTCCATCTTGTAGATGTGGTCGCCCGCGAGGATCACGAGGTAGTCGGGCTCGTAGCCGTCGATGATGTCGATGTTCTGGAATACCGCGTCCGCGGTGCCCGCGTACCACTCGTTGCCGCCGAGGCGCTGGCTCGCGGGCAGGATGTCGAAGGACTCGTTCCTCACCGGCTGCAGGAAGTTCCAGCCCCGTTGCAGGTGGCGGATGAGGCTGTGCGCCTTGTACTGCGTGGCCACCGCGAGGCGCCGGATGCCGGAATTGAGCGCGTTGGAGAGCGCGAAATCGACGATGCGCGACTTGCCGCCGAAATAGACGGCGGGCTTGGCGCGCCGGTCGGTGAGCTCCATGAGGCGCGTGCCCCGGCCGCCGGCGAGCACGTAGGCCATCGCGGAGCGCGCGATCGGCGTCGCGTAGGAGACCTTCCGGCGGTCGTGGAATTCGGCGCGCGTCTGGTTCGGGGCTGTGTTCATGGCATCTCCTCGGTTGCTCGGGCGGGGCCGTTCAGGCGCCTTCGTGGACGAGCCACAGCGTGGCGAGCGGGGGCAAGGTGAGGGAAGCGGAAAAAGGCAGTCCGTGGCCGGGTTCGCCGGAGGCGGTCACGCCGCCCGCATTGCCGGCGTTGGAGCCGCCGTAGGCGGCCGAATCGGTATTGAGGATCTCGCGCCAGCGCCCCGGCCAGGGCAGGCCGAGGCGGTAGCCGGCGCGCGGCACCGGCGTGAAATTGCACACCGCCACGACGGGACGCGCGCCCTCGCCGCCCGTGCGCAGCCAGGCGAACACGGAGTTGTCGCGGTCGTCCACCGCGATCCAGCGGAAGCCCTCGGCCTCGCAGTCGCGCTCGTGCAGCGCGCGCTCGGCGCGGTAGGCGCCATTGAGGTCGCGCACCAGCGCCTGCACGCCGCGGTGCCAGTCGACGCCCGCGAGCCCCCATTCGAGCTCGCCCTCGAAGTCCCATTCGCGGCCCTGCCCGAACTCCTGTCCCATGAAGAGCAGCTTCTTGCCGGGATGCGCCCACATGAACCCATAGTAGGCGCGCAGCCCGGCGAATTTCTGCCAGGCATCGCCGGGCATGCGCGCAAGGAGCGACCCCTTGCCGTGCACGACCTCGTCGTGGGAGATCGGCAGGATGAAGTTTTCCGTGAAGGCGTAGATGAGGCCGAAGGTCATGCGGTCGTGGTGCCAGGGGCGGTGCACGGGGTCCTCGCGCTGGTAGGCGAGCGTGTCGTTCATCCACCCCATGTTCCACTTGAACCCGAACCCGAGCCCGCCCGAGGAAGTGGGCTGCGAGACCGCGGGCCAGGCGGTGCTTTCCTCGGCGATCGTGATCGCGCCGGGGTGCAGCGCGTACACGGTCTCGTTCAGGTGGCGCAGGAACGCGACCGCCTCGATGTTCTCGTTGCCGCCGTGCGGGTTGGGGATCCACTCGCCCGGCTTGCGCGAGTAGTCGAGGTAGAGCATCGAGGCCACCGCGTCCACGCGCAGCCCGTCGACGTGGTAGCGCTCGAGCCAGAAGAGCGCGTTGGCGACGAGGTAATTGGAGACCTCGCGCCGGCCGAAGTTGAAGACGGCCGTGTTCCAGTCCGGCTGGAATCCCTTGCGCGGGTCGGCGTGCTCGTAGAGGGCCGTGCCGTCGAACCACGCCAGGCCGTGCGGGTCCACGGGGAAGTGCGCCGGCACCCAGTCGAGGATCACGCCCAGGCCCGCCGCGTGGCAGCGGTCGACGAAGCGCGCGAACCCGGCGGGCTCGCCGAAACGCGCGGTCGGCGCGAAGAGGCCGATGGGCTGGTAGCCCCACGAGGCGTCGAGCGGGTGCTCGTTCACCGGCATCAGCTCCAGGTGCGTGAACCCCATGCCCGACGCGTACGGCAGCAGGGCGTCGGCGAGCCCGTCCCAGTCGAGCCAGCGCCCGCCCTCGCCGCGGCGCCACGATCCCGCGTGCACCTCGTAGATCGACATCGGGGCGCGGCGGTGATCCCGCGCCGCCCGCGCCGCCATCCACGCCTGGTCGGTCCACGCGTAGGACGACGTGTCCTGGACGACGGAGGCGGTCGAGGGCCGGAGCTCGGCGCCGAACCCCACCGGATCGGCCTTGAGCGGCAGGAGCTCGCCCGCGGCGCCGACGATCTCGTACTTGTAGAGCGCGCCGGCGCCGAGCCCGGGCACGAAGATCTCCCAGACGCCGTTGTCGACGCGCCGGCGCATGACGTGCCGGCGCCCGTCCCAGGCGTTGAAATCGCCGACGACGGAGACCCTGCGCGCGTTGGGCGCCCAGACCGCGAAGTGCACGCCGGCCGAGCCTTCGTGCCCGATCGCGTGCGCGCCCAGGCGGTCGTAGAGGCGCGCGTGCGTGCCCTCGACGAGGAGCCAGTCGTCCATGGGGCCGAGCACGGGTCCGTAGGCGTACGGGTCGTCCACCGTCCACGCGTCCTCGCCGCGGCGCGCGCGCAGCCGGTAGGGCACGCGGCGCGCGAGACGCCCTTCGAAGAACCCGGCCGGGTGGACGCGCGAGAGAGGGGCCAGAAGCTCGCCCTCGCGCGAGACCGCCTCCAGCGATTCGGCGCCGGCGACGAAGGCGCGCACGATGCAGGCGCCGCCGGCGTCGTGGGGACCCAGCACCGCGAACGGGTCGTCGTGGCGGCCCGCGACGATCGCCTCGATGACGCCGGAGGGGACGGTCGGGGTCACGGGCGCCCC
>JAGRPO010000038.1 GCA_019449455.1 Betaproteobacteria bacterium
CCGCCTCGTCGAAGCCGGTCGAGCGCACCGTCACCACCTTGATCGCATCGGGCGATTGCACCGTCGCGAAGGCGTTTCCCGCATAGATCGGGCGCACGAAGGTGTCCGGCGACTCCACGGAGACGATCTCCGAGACCTGCGCCACGTCGAGGAGCGCGGCCACGCGCGGCATGAAGCTCTTTCCCGTGGCCGTGGCGGCGGCCACCACGTGCGAATAGTTCTTCGCCAGCGGCGTCACCAGCGCGGCGAGATTCTCCGGAAGCGCGGCGGCGTAGTGGGCGGCGTCGGCCACCAGGACCTTGGCCACGCCCGCGAGCCCGGCCGCCTCGGCCGCGGCCGCGGCGCATCCCTGCCCCGCGACGAGGACGTGCACCTCGCCGCCCATCTTCGCGGCGGCGGTCACGGCATTGGACGTGCCGGGCTTGAGTTTCGCGTTGTCGTGTTCGGCAATGACAAGGGCAGCCATGATCAGATCACCTTCGCTTCGGATTTGAGCTTCGCGACCAGCTCGGCCACGTCCTTCACCATGACGCCGCCCTTGCGCTTGGGCGGCTCGACCACCTTGAGCGTCTTCAATCGCGGCGCCACGTCGACGCCGAGGTCGGCGGGCTTGAGCGTGTCCAGCGGCTTCTTCTTGGCCTTCATGATGTTGGGCAGCGTCGCGTAGCGCGGCGTGTTCAGGCGCAGGTCCGCCGTGAGCACCGCCGGGAACGCCACCTCGACGGTCTCGAGCCCGCCGTCGATCTCGCGGGTCACCGTGAGCTTGCCGCCGTCGGCCGTCACCTTCGACACGAAGGTGACCTGCGCCCAGTCGAGGAGAGCCGCGAGCATCTGCCCGACCTGGTTCGCGTCGTCGTCGATCGCCTGCTTGCCGGCGATGACGAGCTGCGGGGCTTCCTTCGCGACCACGGCCTTGAGGAGCTTGGCCACCGCGAGCGGCTGCAGCTCCCCGTCCGCCTCGACGAGGATGGCGCGGTCGGCGCCCATGGCGAGCGCGGTGCGCAGCGTCTCCTGGCAGTTCGCGGGGCCGCAGGAGACGGCCACCACCTCGGTCGCCTTTCCCGCCTCCTTCAGCTTCAGGGCCTCCTCGACGGCGATCTCGTCGAAGGGGTTCATGGACATCTTCACGTTGGCGAGGTCGACGCCGGTGCCGTCCGCCTTGACGCGGACTTTCACGTTGTAGTCGACGACCCGCTTCACTGGAACGAGGATTTTCATGGGGGGCGGAATGGCGGAATGGGAGGGAGATTCAAACGAGCGTTTGAATTCTAGCAGATCGGGTGGGGACTGAGGCAACCATCCCCGAGGGAGTATGCGGGGGGCTCAAGGCGGCGGCGCCCGCGGCGGCACCGGCGGGGTCGCTCGGCAGGCTAGGGCAGCTTCCCCGCCCGCTCCCGCAGCACGAACTTCTGGATCTTGCCCGTCGAGGTCTTGGGCAGTTCCCCGAAGACGACGGTGCGCGGCACCTTGAAATGCGCGAGGTGCTCGCGGCACCAGGCGATGATCTCCGCAGGCGTCACCTGCCCTGCCCCGGGCTTCAGGGTCACGAAGGCGCAGGGCGTCTCTCCCCACTTCTCGTCGGGGCGGGCCACCACGGCCGCCTCCATGACGCTCGGGTGCCGGTAGAGGCACTCCTCGACTTCAAGCGACGAGATGTTCTCGCCCCCGGAGATGATGACGTCCTTCGAGCGGTCCTTCACCTCGATGTAGCCGTCGGGATGCCAGACCGCGAGGTCGCCGGTGTGGTACCAGCCCTCGCGGAAGGCGGCCTGCGTCGCCTTCGGATTGGCGAGGTAGCCCTTCATGATCGTGTTCCCGCGCAGCATCACCTCGCCCATCGTCGTGCCGTCGCGCGGAACCGGCTCGTGGGACTGCGGATCGGCCACCTGGAGGTCCTCGAGGGTGGGGTAGCGCACGCCCTGGCGCGCCATGAGACGCGCGCGTGCCTCGAGGCCGAGCCCGTCCCAGCCGTCCTGCCAGGCGCAGAGCGTCGCCGGGCCGTAGCTCTCCGTGAGCCCGTAGAGGTGCGTCACGCGGAACCCCATGCGCTCCATGGCCTCGATGACCGCGGAGGGCGGCGCCGCGCCTCCCGTGGCGACCTCCACGGGACGGTCGAACCGCAGCTTCACCTCGTCGGGCGCGTGCACCAGGAGGTTCAGCACGATGGGCGCGCCGCACAGGTGGGTCACGCGGTGGTGCGCGATGGCCGGAAAGATGAGAGCCGGGTCCACCTTGCGCAGGCACACGTGCGTGCCGCCCACCGCGGTCACGGCCCAGGTGTAGGTCCAGCCGTTGCAGTGGAACATCGGCAGCGTCCACAGGTACACCGACCGGGGCGTAAGCCCGAAGGCGAGCGCGTTGCCCAGCGCGTTGAGGTACGCGCCGCGGTGGTGATAGACCACGCCCTTGGGGTCGCCCGTCGTCCCCGAGGTGTAGAGCAGGCCCAGGGAATCCCATTCCTCCCGCGGCCCCGGCAGGACGAAGCCGGGATCGCCCTCCTCCAGCAGCGCCTCGTAGGCGACCTCCCCGAGCGGCTCGCCGCCGGGGCCCAGCGGGTCGTCGATGTCGACGACCAGCGGCTTCCTCGCGCACAGGGCCAGCGCCTTCGCCACGACGGGCGAGAACTCGCGGTCGGCGATGAGCACCTTCGCGCCGCCGTGCCCGAGGCAGAAGGCGATGGTCTTCGCGTCGAGCCGGTAGTTGAGCGCGTTGAGCACGGCCCCGATTCCCGGCACCGCGTAGTGCGCCTCGAGCATCGCCGGCACGTTGGGCGCGATGATGGCGACCGTGTCGCCGCGCCCGACGCCGCGGCGCGTGAGCGCGGAGGCGAGCCGGCGGCAGCGCGATTCGAATTGCGCGTAGGTGAAGGCGAGGTCGCCGTGGCGGACGGCGACCTTGCCCGGCCAGGTGTCGGCCGCGCGGCGCAGGAACGACACCGGCGAGAGCGCGACGTGATTTGCTGCGTTGCGCCCGAGATCCGCGGCGTGGTCTTCCGCCATGGGCGGCTCAGCCCGCGCGACGGCGCCTGAGCCAGGCCTCCAGCTCGCCGATGAGGCCGCGGCGGAAGGCCAGCACGCAGACCACGAAGATCGCGCCCTGCGTGATCGTGAACCACGAGCCCAGCTCGGCGAGGTAGTTCTCCATCGTGATGATGGCGAAGGCGCCCACGACCGGCCCGAATATCGTGCCCATGCCGCCCAGCAGCGTCATGAGCACCACCTCCCCCGACATCGTCCAGTGCACGTCGGTGAGGGAAGCGAGCTGGAAGACGATCGCCTTGGTCGCGCCCGCGAGGCCCGCGAGCCCCGCCGACAGGACGAACGCCGCGAGCTTGTAGTGCTCCGTCCGGTAGCCCAGCGAAGTCGCGCGCGGCTCGTTCTCGCGGATGGCCTTGAGCACCTGCCCGAAGGGCGAGTGGATGATGCGGTAGATGAGGAGGAACCCGGCGGTGAATATCGCGAGCACCACGTAGTAGAGGACGGTCATGTTCCTCAGGTCGAGGAACCCGACGAAGTGGCCGCGCGGCACCGACTGGATGCCGTCCTCCCCGCCCGTGAAGGGCACCTGCAGGCAGAAGAAGAAGACCATCTGCGCCAGCGCCAGCGTGATCATCGCGAAGTAGATTCCCTGGCGGCGGATGGCGAGCAGCCCCGTGGGCACGCCCAGCAGCGTCGCGGCGGCGGCGCCGGCGAGGATCGCGAATTCCGGCGGCAGGCCCCAGACCTTGGCCGCGTGCGCCGAAGCGTAGCCCGCCATGCCGAGGAACATCGAATGGCCGAAGGAAAGCAGCCCGCCGAAGCCCAGGAGCAGGTTGAACGCGCAGGCGAACAGGGCGAAGCACAGCGCCTTCATGACGAAGACCGGGTAGACGACGGCGGGCGCCACGAGGAAGAGCGCCATCATCACCAGGAAGGCCCTGCGGTCGTAGCGCGCTTCGGCCGCGTCGTCGCGCGAGGCGTGCGGCTTGTACTGGTCGGCCATGGGGCTAGCGGCTCCCGAAGAGGCCCTGCGGCCGGAACATGAGGACGATCGCCATGATCACGAAGATCACGGTGTTCGACGCCTCGGGATAGAACACCTTGGTGAGCCCCTCGATGACGCCCAGGCCGAAGCCCGTGACGACGGCGCCCATGATGGAGCCCATGCCGCCGATCACCACGACCGCGAACACGACGATGATCGTGTCGGCGCCCATGAGCGGGTTCACCTGGTAGATGGGAGCGGCCATCACCCCGGCGAGCCCCGCCAGCGCCACGCCGAACCCGTAGGTGAGCGTGATCATGCGCGGCACGTTGATGCCGAAGGACTGCACCATCGCCGGGTTCTCCGTCGCGGCGCGCAGGTACGCCCCGAGCCGCGTGCGCTCGATGATGAACCAGGTGGCGATGCACACCCCGAGCGAGGCGACGATCACCCACGCCCGGTACTTGGGCAGGAACATGAAGCCGAGGTTGTTACCGCCGGAGAGCTCCTCGGGAATCGAGTAAGGCAGGCCCGCGGAGCCGAATTCGTGCCGGAACGCGCCCTGGATGATGAGCGCGATGCCGAAGGTGAGCAGCAGGCCGTAGAGGTGGTCCAGCTTGTAGAGCCGCGAGAGCATGAGGCGCTCGATCACGACGCCGGTGGCCCCGACGATCAGCGGCGCGATCGCGAACGCCCACCAGTAGTTGAGGCCCAGCTTGTTCAGCAGGAAATACGCCGCGAACGCGCCCATCATGTACTGCGCGCCGTGGGTGAAGTTGATGATGTTGAGCAGCCCGAAGATGACCGCGAGCCCCAGCGACAGCAGGGCGTAGAACGACCCGTTGATCAGCCCGATCAGGAGCTGGCCCATGATGACGGGCAGGGGCTTGCCGAAGATCTCGGTCATGTTCGCATCGTGGCTGCCAGGTCGCGACGAGCGGCGCCCCGGAGGGCGTCCGCTCGATCACGGTTCCCGACGTCGATTACTTCGCGGCCACCAGGGGGCAGCCGCCTTCCGCCATCGGGCGGAAGGCCTGTTCCGCCGGAACGGTGGCCCGCAGCTTGTAGTAGTCCCACGGCCCCTTCGACTCCGACGGCTTCTTCACCTCGAACAGGTAGGAGTTGTGGATCTTGCGTCCGTCGGCGCGGATGCTGCCCTTGCCGAACAGCGGATCGTCGGTCGGCATCGCCTTCATCTTCGCGATGACCTTCGTGCCGTCGTCGCTCTTCAGCGCGGAGACCGCCTTGAGGTAGTGCAGCACGCCCGAGTAGACGCCCGCCTGCCCCATCGACGGCATCTTGCCGCCGTGGGCCGCGCCGTAGCGCTTGGACCAGGCGCGCGTCTGGTCGTTGAGGTCCCAGTAGAAGCTCTCGGTGAAGATCAGGCCCTGCGCCTTCTCGAGCCCCAGCGCGTGCACGTCGGTGAGGAACACCAGCAGGCCCGCGAGGTTCTGGCCGCCCTTCACGATGCCGAACTCGGCGGCCTGCTTGATCGCGTTGGTGGTGTCGGCGCCCGCGTTGGCCAGGCCGATGATCTTCGCCTTCGAGGCCTGCGCCTGCAGGAGGAAGGACGAGAAGTCCGCGCTCGGGAACGGGTGGCGCACCTTGCCGAGGACCTTGCCGCCACTCTTGATGACGACCGCCTCCGTGTCGCGCTCGAGCGCGTGCCCGAAGGCGTAGTCCGCCGTCAGGAAGAACCAGGAGTCGCCGCCGGTCTGCACGATCGCCTTGCCGGTGCCGTTGGCGAGCTGCCACGTGTCGTACGTCCAGTGGATGGTGTTCGGCGAGCAGGCCTTGCCCGTGAGGTCGGAGGAGGCGCCCGTGGACACGATGAGGGCCTTGCCCTTCTCCTTCGTCACCTGGTTCACGGCGAGCGCGACCGAGGAGGTCGGCACGTCGACGATGAGGTCCACGCCGTCGCTGTCGTACCACTTGCGCGCGATCTGCGAGCCGACGTCGGGCTTGTTCTGGTGGTCGGCGGCGATGACCTCGATCTTGAGGCTCTTGTCCTTCGCCATGAAGTCCTCGACGGCCATCTTCGCGGCGAGGACGGACCCCGGTCCGGCGAGGTCGGCATAGGTGCCCGACTGGTCGTTCAGCACACCGATCTTCACGACGTTGCCCGAGACCTGGGCGTGGGCCGCGCCGGCCGAGAGGGCCAGGATCGCGGCGGTGGAAAGCAGCTTGCGCTTGAAAGTCATGTCAGTCTTCTCCTCTTGTCGCTTTCGTTTGACTACACACCCAGATACTCGTGAAGCAGCTGCGTCTTCGAGTCGAGTTCCGACGCGGAGAAGGTCTCCGCGATTTTCCCGTGCTCCATCACGTAGAACCGGTCGGCGAGCGGCGCCGCGAAGCGGAAGTTCTGCTCGACCAGCACGATGGTGAAGCCGCGTTCCTTGAGACTCACGATGATGCGCCCGAGCGCCTGCACGATCACGGGCGCCAGGCCCTCGGTGATCTCGTCGAGCAGCAGCAGGTGGGCGCCGGTGCGCAGTATCCGGGCCATGGCGAGCATCTGCTGCTCGCCGCCCGACAGCTTGGTGCCCTGCGCCGTCTTCCTGCGCTCGCGCAGGTTGGGGAACATCTCGTAGATCTCCTCGACGCTCATGCCCCCTTCGCCGATCCGCGGGGGCAGCATCAGGTTCTCCTCGACGGAAAGGCTGGAGAAGATGGCCCGCTCCTCGGGGCAGTAGCCGATGCCCAGGTGCGCGACCTTGTGGGTGGGCCAGGAGACGGTCTCCTTTCCCTCCACCACGATCGACCCCGAGCGGCGCCCGACCAGCCCCATGACCGACTTGAGCGTCGTGGTGCGCCCCGACCCGTTCCGGCCCAGCAGCGTCACCACCTCCCCCTTGTTCACGGTGAGGTCGACGCCGTGCAGGATGTGCGACTCGCCGTACCACGCGTTGAGGTGCTCGATGCGCAGGACCTCAGCCATGGGCGGCCTCCGTGGAGCCCATGTAGGCCTCGATCACCTGCGGGTTCGCGGAGACCTCGGCGTAGGGTCCCTCGGTGAGCACGGCGCCGCGCTGCAGCACGGTGATGGTGTCGCAGATGCCCGAGACCACGCCCATGTTGTGCTCGACCATCAGCACCGTGCGGCCCTTGGCGACTTCCTTGATGAGGTTCTTCACCAGGTCCACGTCCTCGTGGCCCATGCCCGAGGTGGGCTCGTCCAGGAGCATCAGCTCCGGCTCCATGGCGAGCGTGGTCGCGATCTCGAGCGTGCGCTTGCGGCCGTAGGCGAGCTCCACGGC
>JAGRPO010000223.1 GCA_019449455.1 Betaproteobacteria bacterium
AGCCACATCCTCTCCTCGATGATCCCCAACTGCCGTTCCTGGGACCCGACCTTCGCCTACGAGGTCGTGGTGATCATCCAGGACGGCCTGCGCCGCATGGTGGAGGACCAGGAGGACGTCTTCTACTACATCACGGTGATGAACGAGAACTACGCCCAGCCGGCGCTTCCCGACGGCGCCCGCGACGGCATCCTCAAGGGGATGTACAAGCTTCCCGGCGCGGGCGCGACGAAGGGCCCGCGCGTGCAGCTCCTCGGCAGCGGCACCATCCTGCGCGAGGTCATCGCCGCCGCCGATCTCCTGTCGTCCGACTGGGGGGTTGGTGCCGACCTCTGGAGCTGCCCCAGCTTCACCGAGCTTCGGCGCGACGGCCTCGCCACGGCCCGCTGGAACCTGCTGCACCCGACCGAGAAGCCGCGCCTGTCGCACGTCGAGCAATGCCTCGCGGGCACCAAGGGGCCGGTCGTCGCCTCGACCGACTACGTGCGCGCGTTCGCGGACCAGATCCGCGAGTTCGTTCCGCGGCGCTACAAGGCGCTCGGCACCGACGGCTTCGGCCGCAGCGACTCGCGCGCCAACCTGCGCCGCTTCTTCGAGGTGGATCGCCATTACGTGGCGGTGGCCGCCCTGAAGGCCCTCGCCGAGGACGGCGAGATCCCCGCCGCCAAGGTCGCGGAGGCCATCAAGAAGTACGGCATCGACGCCGAAAAACCCGCTCCCTGGACGGTCTGACCGCCAGCGCCCGGACACGAACGACTAAGCGAGGAGAAAGCCTTGGCGGCTATCGAGGTGAAGGTTCCCGACATCGGGGACTTCAAGGACGTGCCTGTCATCGAATTGCTGGTGAAACCCGGCGACGCAGTGAAGAAGGAGGATTCGCTCGTCACGCTGGAAAGCGACAAGGCGACGATGGATGTTCCCTCCCCCGCCGCCGGCGTGGTGAAGGAAGTGAAGGTGAAGATCGGCGACAAGTTGAGCGAGGGCAGCCTCGTTCTCATCCTCGATGCGACCGACGCCGCGGCCAAGCCCGTCCCCGCGCAGGCCGCGCCTGCCCCGGCTCCGACGCCGGCCCCCGCAATCGCCGCGCCGGCGGCCGCCGCGGCGCCACCTGCCCCGTCCGCGTCGCCCAGGCCCGCGCCGCTCCCCGTCGAGCCGGAGGCCGGACCGGGCACGCCATCCCACGCGAGCCCCGGCGTGCGCCGTTTCGCGCGCGAGCTGGGTGTGGACCTCGCGCAGCTGGACGGGACGGGGCCCAAGGGCCGCATCCTCAAGGAGGATGTCCAGTCGTTCGTGAAGTCGGCACTGTCGGGTGCCGCGGCTCCCCGTGCGGCCGGAGGCGGGCTCGCGGACCTGGGCCTGCCCCCCTGGCCCAAGGTCGATTTCGCCAAGTTCGGCCCGATCGACCCGCAGCCGCTCTCGCGCATCAAGAAGATCTCGGGCCCGGCGCTCGCGCGCAACTGGGTCATGATCCCCCACGTCACGCAGTTCGACGAGGCCGACATCACCGACCTCGAGGCCTTCCGCGCGCGCGTGAACGAGGAGAACGCGAAGTCCGGCACGAAAGTCACGCCGCTCGCCTTCCTCGTCAAGGCCTGCGTCGCCGCGTTGAAGCGATTCCCCGAATTCAACGCCTCCATCGAAGGCGACAACCTCGTGCTCAAGCGCTACTGGCACATCGGCTTCGCCGCCGACACGCCCAACGGCCTCATGGTCCCGGTGATCAAGGACGCCGACAAGAAGGGCGTGGTCGAGATCGCGAAGGAAACTTCCGAACTCGCCGCCAAGGCACGCGAGGGAAAGCTGGGGCCCGCCGACATGCAGGGCGGCACCTTCTCGATATCGTCGCTGGGCGGCATCGGGGGCACGGCGTTCACGCCGATCATCAACGCGCCGGAGGTGGCGATCCTGGGCGTGTCGAAGGCGGCGATGAAGCCGGTCTGGAACGGCAGGGAATTCCTGCCGCGGCTCATGATGCCGCTGTCGCTCTCGTACGACCACCGCGTGATCGACGGCGCGTCGGCAGCCCGCTTCACCACCTACCTCGCCCAGGTCATCGCCGACCTGCGGCGCGGCATGCTCTAGGAGGGTACCCCCATGGCCACCCTCGAAATCAAGGTCCCCGACATCGGCGACTTCAAGGACGTACCGGTCATCGAGATCCTCGTGAAGGCGGGCGACGCCGTGAAGAAGGAGGCGCCCCTCGTCACGCTCGAATCCGACAAGGCGACGATGGAGGTGCCCTCGACGCACGCGGGCATCGTGAAGAACGTGCTGGTGAAGCTGGGCGACAGGCTCTCCGAGGGCTCGGCCATCGTGGTGATCGAGACCGCGGAAGAGTCGCGCGCCGCCCCGGCGCCATCGGCTCCCGCTCCCGCTCCCGCGCTCGCGGCTGCGCCCGCGTCGTCCGCCACCGCCTCGCCGAAGCCGGCAGCCGGCGCGCAGGCGACACTGCGCGAGGCGCTCACGTCCACGCTCGCGAGCCTGGATGCGGACCTGCACGCCGAAGTGCTCGTGCTGGGCGCCGGCCCGGGCGGCTACACGGCGGCCTTCCGCGCTGCCGACCTCGGCAAGAAAGTGGTCCTGGTGGAGCGCTACGCGACGCTTGGCGGCGTGTGCCTCAACGTGGGCTGCATCCCCTCGAAGGCGCTGCTGCACACGGCCAGGGTGATCGCGGACGCCGAGGAGATTTCGCACCATGGCGTCGCGTTCGGCGCGCCGAAGATCGATCTCGACGGCGTGCGCAAGTTCAAGGATGACGTGGTCTCGAAGCTCACCAAGGGCCTCGCGAGCCTCGCCAAGGCGCGCAAGGTCACCGTGGTGGAAGGCCGGGCGCAGTTCGCCTCGCCGCACACGCTGGAGGTGCAGACAAGGGAGGGCCGAAAGGTCGTCTCGTTCGACCACTGCATCATCGCGGCCGGCTCGCAGTCGGCACGGATCCCCGGCCTGCCCTATGACGACGCGCGCCTCATGGACTCGACGGGGGCGCTGCAGCTCAAGGATGTCCCCAGGCGCCTTCTCGTCATCGGAGGCGGCATCATCGGCCTCGAGATGGCGACCGTCTACGACGCGCTCGGCTCGAAAGTCACGGTGGTGGAGTTCATGGACCGCCTCATCCCCGGCGCCGATCCCGACATCGTGAAGCCGCTCGCCAGGCGCATCGAGAAGCGCTACGAGAAGATCCTGCTCAAGACCAAGGTCGCGAAGATCGAAGCCCTGAAGGAGGGCCTGCGCGCGACCTTCGAGAGCGCCGACGGCGCTTCCCCGGCGCCGGCGCCCGAGGTCTACGACCGCGTCCTCCTGTCCGTCGGCCGCCGCCCCAACGGGAAGAACATCGCCGCCGAAAAGGCCGGCGTGGCCGTGGACGACCGCGGCTGGATCCCCGTCGACAACCAGATGCGCACCAACGTGCCGCACATCTTCGCCATCGGCGACATCGTGGGCGAGCCCATGCTCGCGCACAAGGCGACGCACGAAGGCAAGCTCGCCGCGGAAGTGATCGCCGGGAAGGCCCACCACGTGTGGGAGGCGCGCACCATCCCGAGCGTCGCGTATACCGACCCGGAGGTCGCCTGGATGGGACTCACCGAGCCGCAAGCCAAGGCATCGGGCGTGGAGTACGACAAGGCGGTGTTCCCCTGGGCCGCCAGCGGCCGCGCGATCGGCATGGGCCGCGAGGAAGGCCTCACGAAGCTCCTGTTCGAGAAGGGCACGAAGCGCCTCCTCGGCGCGGGCATCGTGGGCCTCAACGCCGGCGAGCTCATCGCCGAGACCGTGCTCGCCCTCGAGATGGGCGCCGACGCCGAGGACATCGGCCTCACGATCCACCCGCACCCGACGCTCTCCGAGACGGTGTTCTTCGGCGCCGAAATCGCCGAAGGCACGATCACGGACATGATGCCGCCCAAGCGGTAGGCGCTCAGGCGGCGGGGCCCTTCAGCTCCACGGTGTTGCCCTCCGGATCGCGCACGTAGATCGAGGGGCCCTCGCCTTCCGCGCCGAAGCGCATCACCTCCTCGCCGGGCTCGCAGCCGCGCTCGGCGAGAAAGGCGCGGATCGCCTCGCCGTCGAACGGATCGACGCGAAGGCAGAAGTGGTCGAGGTTGCGCCCCTCGGCGCCGGGCGCCGCTCCCCCTTGCCGGCCGAGCGTCCCGTCGACCGGCACGAGGTCGATGAGCGATCGGCCGGCGCGAAGCTGCACCAGCCCGATGTCGTCGCGCCGGCGTTCCAGCGTGCAGCCGAGGACTTCGATGTAGAACGACGCCATCGCGCCGGCGTCGCGCACCCGAAGGACGATGTGGTCGATGCCGCCCGGATGGATCACGGCGTCAGGGAAGCACGGCGGAGGCGACGATGGCGAGCGCGGCAAGCGTGGCGAGCCGCGTGGCCCCGTAGAAGGACTTCGGCTTCGCCTCGGCATCGAGGATACCGACGACGTTTCGCGCCTCGTCGAAGAGCGGCAGGCACGCCTCCGACTGCACCTCGCCGTCGCACACGTAGAAACCGCCACCCGCCTCCACGTGCTTCTTCACGTCGTCGATCACGAGCGCGCGCCCGGTGAGGCCCACCGTGCTGTTCGTGCTTCCCGCGGCGAACTCCGCCGTGAGGGGAAATTCCGCGCGGCTCGGCCGGCCGACGTAGGAGAGCTTCACGAGCACCGGGTGGCCGGCCGGGGTCGGGCGCCGCTGGTAGACCCCGACCCAGTCGGAGCCGGTCGTCTCCTGCGCGCGCTCCACCAGCCTCTCGAGCAGCGCGAGGCGCCGCGTGGACTGGTCGCTTCGGCCGCCCAGGATGCCGGTGAGGTCGTAGGGCACGGGGGCGAGCTCGTCCAGCACGGAGCACGCGCCGTCCTGCGTGAGCATCGGGACCGGGTAGGTGTAGAGCGAGCCCGCATCGCCGATCGCCTCCTTCTCGGCCATGGCCTCGAGGAAATCGCCGATGGCGAGCGCGACTTCGCCTTCGTGGCCATCCACCTGCGCGAGCCCCGCATCGCGCAGGTAGATCGCGATCCGCGCCGCTCCCTCGGAGGTGGCTGGAATGCGCATGCTCATCGGCGCACCGTCTTCACGGCGTCATTTCCGCGGAGCGGCGGACGCCGCGAAGTCGACGAACTCGAAGGCGAGCCCGCGGGCGCGCATCCAGTCGGCCACCGCGAATCCGGTGGCGCGCGGCCAGGGCTTGAGCTCCGCCGGCTTGTGGCGGCGGTACTCGGCGAGCTCCGCGCCGAGCTTCACGGTGCCGGTGGCCACCGCGTGGTAGCAGAGCATCACCTCGTTCTTCCGCTGGAAGATGTAGTTGCCGATGAGGTGGGTCTCGACGACGTCCAGGCCGAGCTCCTCCTTCACCTCGCGCACGACGGCCGCCTTCGGGTCCTCGCACGCCTCGAGGTAGCCGGTGACGAGCGCGAACCACCCGTCGGGCCAGGCGCGATTGCGCGCGAGGATGATCTCGCCCTCGTGCTCCACGAGCGCGCCGACGGCCGGCACGGGATTGCCCCACTGGATGAACCCGCAGGTCTCGTCCGGGCAGGCGCGCCGGTTCACCGCGCCGCCGTCGTCCGCGACCAGCCGCTCGACCAGCGGCTTCGCGCAACGCGGGCAGAAGGCGAACGATTCCGTGCTCATGACGTTCCCTTCTCCTCGCCCTCGAGGGCCTTTCGCACGCGGTGCACGCCGCCGAACACGACCGCGGCGACGATCGGCACCGCGATGCCCATCACCAGCTCGGGATCCCAGGCGACGCCCGCCGCCTTGATCGATTTCGCGATGACGCCCACGAGGGACACGCCGTAGTACGTGATGACGACGACGGACAGGCCTTCCACCGTCTGCTGCAGGCGCAGCTGCAGCCGCCCGCGGCGGTTCATGGACTCGAGGATCTTCTGGTTGCGCTGCTCGCGCTCGATGTCGACGCGCGTTCGAAGCAGCGCGCTCGCCCTCGTCAGGCGCGCCGCGAGGTTGCCGATGCGCCGCGAGGTGCTGCGGCAAGTGGCCATGGCGGGAGCCAGGCGCCGGTGCAGGAACTCCCCGATCGTCGACAGGCCCGGGATGCGCACCTCGCGCAGTTCCGCGAGGCGGCGGGCGACGAGCGCGTCGTAGGCCTCGGCCGCCTCGAAGCGGAAGCGCGTGGCGCTTTGCAGGTGCTCGACTCGGGCGGCCAGGCGCGTGAGGTCGTCGAGCAGCCTCGCCTCGTCCTCCGGGGATGCGCCGGCGATTCTCTCCACGATCGCGGCGAGTTCCGTTTCCATGGCACCCAGGTCCGGCGCGGCCGTGCGGGCCACCGGGAACGCGAGCAGCGCCATCATCCGGTAGGTCTCGATCTCCAGCAGGCGCTGCACCATGCGGCCCGCCTGGCCGAGCCCCATTTCCCGGTTGAGCAGGAGGAAGCGCGTGAAGCCGTCCTCGCGGACGCGGAAATCGGCGTAGCCCCAGCCGCGCCCTTCGGCGACCGCCCCGCCCACCACCGTGTCGGCCTCGGTGCGGAAGGCGTCCACGGGCGGAGTGTCGCCGGGGAAGCTGACGAGGTTGATCGACACGGCAACCAGCACCTCGCCCGGAAGGCTCGCCGCGGCCTCGGGCCAGCCGGCGCGGGCGAGCACCGCCGCGGGCGGCTGGTCGCCGGCCCCCTCGGCGAAGAACGTGTAGCTCGCGAACTCGGCATGCCCTTCCCACTTGAACCGAAGTCCCTCCGAGAGCTTCACCACGGCATGGTCGACCGTGGGCGCCACGGGCGCGCCCGCGGCCTGCGCCAGCCGCGCCAGCGCCTGCCGGTGAGCGGCGCGGTCCGACGGATCGTGGCGCACGGCGAGGTACACGATCTGCTGGTCGCCGGCGAGCCGCACGGGCGGCCGCGCGTGCACCTCGTCGTTCAGCGCGAGACGAAGGGCGTGCTCAGGCAGGGTGAAGTTGGGGACATCCATGGGTGAGTGAGTCCGGCGTTTCGTCGCGGGCCGGGGAATCGGCCTCGAAAAGGGAAAGATACCGCAGCGCCATGCCGTCGAGCGAATGATGGAGCAGGACGTGCTCCCGTCCGGCCAGCCCGAAGCGCTTCGCCCGCATCGCATCGGCGGCCGCCTCCGCCATGGCTCGTGCCAGCTCGTCGGCGGTGCACGCCTCGGAGAGAAGCCACCCCGTCTCGCCCGCGCGGACCAGCTCGCCGGTGCCGCCGCTCGCATTCGCGATCACGGCGAGCCCCGCGGCCATCGCCTCCAGGACGGCATTGGGCGATCCCTGGTGCGTCCCCAGGACGACGGCGGCCGTGAACGGCTCGTCGAGGAACGCGAGGTCCGGGTGCGCGCCCCGGAACGCCACGGGCAGCCCGGCGGCGCGATCGAGCAGCGTTTCGAGATAGTCGCGGTGCCTCGGCTCGGCCTGCCCGACAAGGTCGAGCCGCGCGCCGGGGAAACGCGCCGGCAGGCGCGCGAACGCCTCGAGGACCGTTTCCAGGCGCTTGCTCGGCGCGATGCGCCCGCTCACGACGAACCGCGGCGCCGCCGGCGGCTTTCGAGCCGGATCCCGAAGGGCCACGCCGTTTGGAATGACGGCCACCCGCCGGCATGAGGGGTGGTCGCGGTCGTCGTACTTGGTCACGAGCACGTCGAGGCGACGGTAGTACTGCTGCGGCCCGAACGCGAGCGTCTCGCCGAGGCCCGCGGCCGACTCGAGTTCCTCGTAGGCGTAGGCGCCGGGACTCGCGTCGACGAGCCGCAGGCCCGGAGGCGCGAAGCGCCC
>JAGRPO010000224.1 GCA_019449455.1 Betaproteobacteria bacterium
CGGCCTGTGCGGCATGGGCCGGCTGGGCGTGAACCTCGAGCAGCTGATCGTCGCCCCGACGATCGCCTGGAAGTTCTCCCCCAACCATTCGCTGGGCATCTCGCCGCTCCTGGGCTACCAGAAGTTCCGCATGCAGGGCGCACACCTCTTCACGTCCCTTTCGCAGGCCCCCGACAGCGTCACCAACAACGGCCATGACGAGTCGAACGGCTACGGCGTGCGCGTGGGCTACATGGGGCGTCTGAGCCCCATGGTCACGCTCGGCGCGACCTATGCCTCGAAGATGAAGATGAGCGAGTTCGACGGCTACAAGGGCCTTTTCGCCGATAGGGGCGACTTCGACCTGCCCGAGCACTACACGCTGGGCGTGGCCGTGCGCCCGGTGTCCGGCTGGCTCCTCGCCTTCGATTACAAGAAGATCAAGTACAGCGGCATCGGCTCGGTGGGCAACCCCAGCACCAACCAGGCGCCGCTGGGCTCGTCCGGCGGACCCGGCTTCGGCTGGCAGGACGTGGACGTGTTCAAGCTCGGGGCGGAGTTCCAGGCGAGCCCGAAGCTCACCGTCCGCGCGGGCTTCGGCCGGTCGGACAATCCCATCCTCGCGCGCGACGTGAGCTTCAACATCCTCGCGCCGGGCGTGGTGCGCGACCACTACACGCTGGGCTTCACCTACGCGATCGACAGCTCCTCGGAGATCACGGGCGCGTACATGCACGCCAAGCGCAACTCGGTCACGGGGGCGTCGCTCTTCAACGCCTTCGCGCCGGGCATGGGCGGCAGCGAGACGATCGAGATGTACCAGAACTCGCTGGGACTCGCCTGGGGCATGCGCTGGTAGGCCGGACAGCGCCGGACGACGGGACGGCCGGCTAGACGCCGGCCGTTTCCATTTCGCGCCAGGCGCCCTGCGTGCCGGCGATGCGCTCCACGTAGCGGGCGCGATAGAGCAGGCGCGTGCGCCCGTGGGCGTCCTCGAACGCGCTGCGCTCGTGCAGGACGTTGTTGCACACGAGCCCCATGCCCGGCGCCAGGCGGGTCCGCAGGACGCAGTCCGAATCGCCATCGAGGATCAGGAGCAGCTTCGCCGCCGCCGCCGCCGTGGCCGCGTCGTCCTTCCAGGCCACGCTGCGGGTTCGCGCCGTGTAGCGCATGTGCAGGTCGCCCGTTGCCGGCTCGATCGAGAACACCGGGCCCACCGCCTCCGGCCGCGCCACGCCTTCGTCGTCCATGCGCGCCGGAATCGAAAGGGCGTCGGCCTGCATGAGGGCGCGCACGTGGGCGGGGTCGTCCTCGCGCAGGAGGATGTACGCGAGCTCGTGGTCGAGGAGGGCGGTGTCGCCTCCCGAGGCGGCGTCGCGCACGCAGTGCAGCAGCATGGCGCGGATCCGCCATTCGGGGCGATTGTAGTAGCCGTCGGTGTGCCAGCGGATGCGGTGCGTGGTGTAGGGGATGAATCCCGCTCCAGCCTTGGCGCCGCTCACGGAGATGCTCGTGATGCCATCCTCGTCGGCGAGGAAATTGGTGTCGAGCGTGGCGAGCCCCAGCTGCGCGCCCAGGCGCCGCGGCACTTCCTTGTCCTCGCCGGTGGCGCGGCTCGCGTAGAGGGCCATGTTGTCCCGCCGGCAGCGCCGCACGATCTCGGCCGATTCGGCCGCGGTGAGGGCGCGCGGGTCGCGGACTTCGACCAGGAGGTCGGCCGGCGCGCGGGCGCGCGCGGCGAGCTTCCGGTCGCGCCAGCGGGCGTACGCCGCGTCGTTTCCCGGGACGAAGGGGTTGTCGGCGGACGGGGGCGAGTTCACGGCCCCGGGCCCCACCATGGGTTCACTCTCCCGGCGCCGCCGCGCGGCGCGGCCGCCGCGGCGTCTCGTCGAAGAGCCCCGCGATGCTCTTCGTCACCGTGGCGGCGGCCTCCGGGCCCTCGATCGCGATCACCTGGTCCCAGGTCCAGCGCTTGTCCTTTTCCGGCATGAGCTCGGAGACGGCCGTCGCGAAGTAGCGCAGGAAGGCGAAGTCGGGGCCCTCCGGCCCGAAGCCGAACTCCGAGTACTCCCCGTTGCGGCGGTTGAGGAGCTCGATGAAGCGCGCCTTGATCGCGGCGGGCTCCTCTTCCCCCAGCAGGCGCGCCCGGTTCTCGGCCAGCTCTTCCGCCGTGCGGTTGGCGAGGGAAGTCATGAACGCCACGCGCCCCTCGTCGTCGTACCGGGGGTGGACGAGGCGCCAGGCGACCTGGATCGCGAAGGCGGCGGCCTCGGCGAGGAAATCGAAATACTGCGGGCCCGGATCGATGTCGAAGTCGGCGCGGCGCATGCTCTTCAGCATGTTCTGGGCCACTCGCCACACGATGAACGCGAGGGCGCGCGCCACGTCGTCCGGGGTCCGCGGGCGGCCCGGCCGGAACCACTGGCTCTTCACCCGCAACGGCGTTCGCGTGGAGGTGCTCAAAGCTTGCGCAGGTAGAACTCGAAGGCGCCCGACCCCGTCCCGACGGTGCTCACGAGCTCGAGCCGCGTGGCCTCGGCCCAGCCGGCGATGTCGTCGCGGACGCCGGGGCAGTCGCTCACCAGCTTGAGGACTTCCCCGGTGCGCATGCCCTTCAGCAGCTGCCGGGCCTCGACGATGGGTCCCGGGCAGGTCACCCCGCGCATGTCCAGGCGCACGTGCGCGGAGATCGTGCCGGATCGTCCCTTGCGGACGTAATAGCCGGTCGCGCCGTGCTCGCGCGGCTCCGTGTGGATGACCTCGTTGCCCGTCTGCTTCGCCCACGCGAACAGGTCGTCGCGCGTGCCGGGGCAGTCGGACAGGAGCAGCAGCACCTGCCCGTCGCGCAGGCTCTCGAGGATCTCGCGCGCGCCCAGGATCGGCCCGGGGCAGGTGAGGCCTGTGAGGTCGACCATGGCGGCCGGTTCGCAGTGGACGGGTGAAGTCATGGGATTCTCCGGGCGGGCGCCTATTCCTCGGCCGCGACGATGGTCTTGTGGGGGATGAACAGGCCGCAGCCGACCGGCTGCCCGCGGCCGAGCCCGGCCCGCTGCAGCAGCAGGGAGTCGGATTCGCGAAGGCCGTGGACGGCCACGGGATACGCCGTCACGCGCCCTTCCTCGAGCTCGACCTCGACGCGCCGCCCGCAGATCACCCGGCCGCGCACGCCCAGGGCGGCCAGCTCCTCCTCGATCACGACGACGAAGCGGCCCTCGTCGGAATCGCCCGTGGCCACGCGTGGCGAGTAGAGGGTGGCGGCCGGCTGGTGCTTGCGGAAGGTGCCCTCGCCGACGGTGAGGGTGGCGTCGCCCACGCGCAGCGAGGCGCGCTCCAGCGCGCTCGCGGAGCACACGCGGTCGCGCGGCAGCCGGATCACGATACGCGAGCGGTGGGTGATCAGGACGCCGCCTTCGGCCGTCCGCGGGCCGCGAACCGGCAGGACCCCGGCCCGTGGCGTGTTCCTGATCCACGGGACGACGCGGGCGATCTCCCGGAAGAGCGGCAGCTCGAAGCCCTGCGCAAGGCGCTCTCCGGCCAAGCCGAAGACGACGTCGACCATCTCGGGCAACTGCGCGGCGGCGGGACCGCAGCCCGGGCCGAAGGTGGGTGATGCGGCGATCATCGGGAACTCCCTGATTGCGACCGCCCCCAGGAGCCGAGGGCTTCGCCCCAGGCGACCGCCGTCCCGGGGTCGATGTCGAAGACGGTGAACCGGCTCCTCTCGCGGATGCGCACGCGCAGCATCGGCAGTTCGCCGGCTTCGAAAGGCATCGCGTGCATCTCGATCGTCTGGCCGCCCAGCGGGACGGTGAGCTTGGCGACGGGGGCGGGCTGGTCCATGGATGGCCTGGTCTGGCGGAGTGGGCTCGCGCCTATTGTCGTACGGCACGAGGGGGTACTTTACGCTGCCCCACCGGCCCGCCGTCTACCCCCCGTGCGAAGGACGCTCGGCATACCCCAAACGGGTAGTCCCGACACTCCCCATCGGAGATTCCCGTCCACCGTCAGAGGGATGGCGAAGCCCCCGGGGGCACCGTAGCATCGGTCCAGCCTGGGGGGGTGTGCACCTCCCGGACCTGGGGAAAACGAACCAAATACGAGGAGGCCGCTATGGCTAAGAAAATGCATTCGACGCCCATGCTCGACCAGCTCGAGAGCGGCCCCTGGCCGAGCTTCGTGACGGGCCTGAAGCGCCTGGCGAAGGACAACGACATGATGGTCGACCTGCTCGGCCAGCTCGAGACGTCGTACGAGACCAAGAAGGGCTACTGGAAGGGCGGCACGATCAGCGTCTTCGGCTACGGCGGCGGCATCATCCCGCGCTTCACGGAGCTCAAGGACGAGGCCGGCAAGCCCAAGTTTCCGGACGCGGCGGAGTTCCACACGCTGCGCGTGATGCCGCCCCCGGGGATGCACTACACCACGGACATCCTCAGGAAGATGTGCGACACCTGGGAGCGCCACGGCTCGGGCCTCATCGCCTTCCACGGGCAGAGCGGCGACATCATGTTCCAGGGCGCACGCAGCGAAAAGGTCCAGGACGCCTTCGACGAGATCAACCAGCTCGGCTTCGACCTGGGCGGCGCCGGCCCCGCCGTGCGCACCTCGATGTCGTGCGTGGGCGCCGCGCGCTGCGAGCAGTCGTGCTACGACGAGGCGACCGCGCACCGCACGGTCCTCAACAACTTCCTCGACGACATCCACCGTCCGTCGCTGCCGTACAAGTTCAAGTTCAAGTTCTCGGGCTGTCCGAACGACTGCATGAACTCGATCCAGCGCTCCGACATGGCCGTCATCGGCACCTGGCGCGACAACATCCGCACCGACGAGAAGCTCGCGCGCGCCTACTTCGCCAAGCACGGCGTGACCGATCTCGTGAACGACGTGGTGAGCCGCTGCCCGACCAAGGCGATCCAGCTGGTCGACGCCTCGAAGATCCCCACCGGCCCCACCATCTCCGCGGTGAAGGTCTCCGACACGCAGGCCATCGCCATCGAGAACAGCGACTGCGTGCGCTGCATGCACTGCATCAACGTGATCACCGGCGGCCTCGCGCCCGGCAAGGACAAGGGCGCGACGATCCTGGTGGGCGGCAAGCGCACCCTCAAGATCGGTGACCTCATGGGCACCGTGGTGGTGCCGTTCATGAAGCTCGAGACCGACGAGGACCGCGAGAAGCTGGTCGACCTCGGCAAGCGCATCGTCGACTTCTTCGCCGAGAACGCGCTGGAGCACGAGCGCATCGGCGAGACGATCGAGCGCATCGGCCTGGTGAACTTCGTCGAGGGCGTGGGCCTCGAAGTCGACGCGAACATGGTCGCCACCCCGCGCACGAACCCCTACGTCCGCGCCGACGGCTGGGACGACGAGGTGGCCAGGATCAAGGCGAAGAAGCAGGCCGCCTGATCCGAATGCCCCGCCCCGCCAACGACTGAATCCCCGGAGTCCCGAAATGGCCACTGCCACCGCCCCTGCCACCCCGCGCCGCGCGATCGAGTCCGGCGTTCCCGACAACAAGCAGTACCTGCACCCGACGCTCAAGAAGAACTACGGCAACTGGAAGTACCACGACCGGCCGCGGCCGGGCGTGCTGCACCACGTGTCGCATTCGGGCGAGGAGGTGTGGACCGTGCGCGCCGGCACGCAGCGCCAGATGGACGTCCACACCATCCGCAAGCTCTGCGACATCGGCGACAAGTTCGCCGATGGCCACGTGCGCTTCACCATCCGCTCGAACATCGAGTACATGGTGGCCGACGAGAAGAAGGTGGCCCCGCTCATCGCGGAGCTCACGAGGAACGGCTTCCCCGTGGGCGGCACGGGCAACTCGGTGACGATGATCGCGCACACCCAGGGGTGGCTGCACTGCGACATTCCCGGCACCGACGCGTCGGGCGCGGTGAAAGCGCTCATGGACGACCTGCACGAGGAGTTCATCAAGGAGGACATGCCCAACCGGGTGCACATGTCCACCTCGTGCTGCGAGATCAACTGCGGCGGCCAGGCCGACATCGCGATCATCATCCAGCACACCAAGCCGCCGAAGATCAACCACGACCTCGTGGCGAACGTCTGCGAGCGGCCCGCCGTGGTGGCGCGCTGCCCGGTGGCGGCCATCCGCCCGGCGATGGTCAACGGCAAGCCGTCGCTGGAAGTCGACGAGAAGAAGTGCATCTGCTGCGGCGCGTGCTATCCGCCGTGCCCGCCGATGCAGATCAACGACCCGGAGCATTCCAAGTTCGCGATCTGGGTGGGCGGGAAGAACTCGAACGCCCGCGGCAAGCCGACCTTCATGAAGATGGTCGCCTCCGGCATCCCGAACAACCCGCCGCGCTGGCCCGAGGTCTCCGAGATCGTGAAGAAGATCCTCTACACCTACAAGGCCGACGCGCGCCCCTGGGAGCGCCTGTCCGACTGGGTCGAGCGCATCGGCTGGCCGCGCTTCTTCGAGAAGACGGGCCTGCCCTTCACCAAGTACCTCATCGACGACTGGCGCGGCGCGCGTTCCAGCCTCAACGCCTCGGCGCACATCCGGTTCTAGGCAAGGGAGCGCTTTGACGTGAAGATCGGAGTCATGGTGAACGATGGGCCCTACCAGCGCCAGTCGAGCGACAGCGCCTACCTGTTCTGCAAGGCGGCGATCGAGGCGGGCCACCAGATCGAGCGCGTGTTCTTCTACCACGACGGGGTCAACAACGCGACCAAGCTCACGGAGCCGCCGCAGGACGACCGCAACGTCGTGGCGCGCTGGGCGAAGCTCGCCGAGGAGCACGGGGTGGACCTCGTCGTGTGCGTGGCCGCGGCGTTGCGCCGCGGCATCGTCGAGCAGAACCTCGCGCAGGGCTTCCGCATCTCCGGGCTCGGCCAGCTCGTGGAGTCGGCCATCCAGTCCGACCGTCTCGTCGTCTTCGGGGACTAGCGGCAATGGAAGAGACCGGAATCGTCAAGAAATTCCTGTTCGTGAACCGCAAGGCCCCCTACGGCAGCGTCTACGCCCTCGAGGGGCTGGAGGTGGTCCTCATCAGCGCCGCGTTCGACCAGGACGTGAGCCTCGCCTTCCTCGACGACGGCGTGTACCAGCTCGCCAAGGGGCAGAACCCGAAGGCGATCGAGACCAAGAACTTCTCGCCGACCTACCGCGCGCTCGAGGGATACGATATCGAGAAGCTCTACGTCGAGCGCGAGTCGCTGCAGGCGCGCGGGCTCGGCGAGGAGGACCTCCTGGTCGACGTGCAGGTCCTGGGCGCCGCCGAGATGGCGGCGCTGATGGACGAGATGGACGTGATGATCAGCTTCTGAAGACAAGGACCGGACCGAATGCTCCACATCGTCAACAAGTCCCCGGGCGAGCGCGCCACGCTCGCGAGCTGCCTCGCGCACGTCCGCCCCGGCCACTCCGTGCTGCTCATCGAGGACGCCGTGTACGCCGCCACGAAGGGCCATGCGGCCGCCGGGACGGTGGAGGCGGCGCTCGCGACGGCGAAGGTCTACGTCCTCATGCCAGACCTCGAGGCGCGCGCCCGCGCCGGCGCAGTGATCGACGGCGTCGTCCCGGTCGACTACAGGGGCTTCGTCGACCTCGTCACCCAGAATCCCCGCGTGCAGTCCTGGCTGTAGCGCGGACCACGGCATACCGCCAAAAAGCAGAAGACGCAAAAGGAGAAGTGATGGCCACCATCGATGTGAACGGCAAGTCCTACGAGGTCGACGAAGAAGGCTACCTGGTCGACCTGTCGCAGTGGAACGAGGAGCTCGCCGGCGAGATCGCCAAGGCGGAGAAGATCGACATGACCGACAGCCACTGGGAAGTCGTGAACTTCCTGCGCGAGTACTACAACGAGTACCAGATCGCCCCGGCGGTCCGCGTGCTCACCAAGGCCATCGGCAAGAAGCTCGGGCCCGAGAAGGGAAGCAACACCTACCTCTACGAGCTTTTCCCCTACGGCCCCGCGAAGCAGGCGTGCAAGATCGCGGGCCTGCCGAAGCCGACCGGCTGCGTCTGACGCCAGCCGGGCGCGGGCTCCAATCCGCGCCCGGCGCGACGACCTCGAGATGTCCGCCGTCCTCGCAGGGCTCTTCTACGCCGCCGCCGCGGTGCTCGTGGCGGGCGTCGCGTGGCGCATCCGCCAGTACGCGGGCACGCCCGCGCCGCTGAAGATCCCGACCACTCCCGCGCCGACCACGACCGGCGGCGTCGCGCTGCGCATGGCGCGCGAGGTCGTGCTCTTCGAGAGCCTGTTCAAGGCGAGCCTGTGGACGTGGCTCTTCGGCTGGACGTTCCACGCCGGGCTCGCCCTCGTGCTCGCCCGCCACCTGCGCTACTTCACCGATCCCGTCTGGGGGTGGGTGGCCTTCATCCAGCCCTTCGGCGTGTACGCCGGCTTCGCGATGGCGGCGGGCCTCGCGGGACTGTGGGCGCGCCGCTTCCTCGTCGACCGCGTGCGCTACATCTCGACGCCCTCGGACCACCTGATGCTCGCCCTGCTCCTCGCCATCGCGGCGACCGGGCTGGCGATGAAGTACCTCGCGCACACCGACGTCGTGGCGGTGAAGTCGTTCTTCCTCGGCCTGCTCGTGTTCCAGGTGCGCGAACTGCCCGCGGACCCGGTCCTCGCCCTGCACCTGGGCCTCGTGTCGGCGCTGATGCTCGTCTTCCCGTTCTCGAAGCTCCTGCACGCGCCCGGCCTCTTCTTCAGCCCGGGGCGCAACCAGGTCGACAACCCGCGCGAGTCCCGGCACCTGGCCGAGTGGGCCGCGCGCCTGGAGTCCAAGTAGCCATGGCCGACGTCACCGCGCCGCCGCTGCGGGAGTTTCCCGTTCCGCCCGCGCTGGTCCCGGATGCCATGGCGGGGTCGAAGCCGTACGTGGCCACCGACAAGATGCAGGAGGCGATCGGGTTCCCCGGCGCCCTCGTCGAGGACTGGCACGACAAGGCCATCGCGAAGATGGGCGAGCTGGTCGGCAAGTACCGCTCGCTGCGCGTCTACCTCGACGCCTGCGTGCATTGCGGCGCCTGCAGCGACAAGTGCCACTACTTCCTCGGCACGGGCGACCCCAAGAACATGCCCGTGGCCCGCCAGGATCTCATGCGCGGGGTCTATCGCCGGCACTTCACGCTTCCCGGCAAGCTGTTCCCGAAGCTCGTCGGCGCGCGCGATCTCACGCGCGACCTGCTCGACGACTGGTACAAGTACTACAACCAGTGCTCCGAGTGCCGGCGCTGCTCCGTCTTCTGCCCGTACGGGATCGACACGGCCGAAGTGACGATGGCCGCCAAGGAGATCCTGGACAGCGTGGGCTACGGCCAGAAGTACACGAACGAGATCATCGGCAAGGTCCACAAGATCGGCAACAACCTGGGGCTGCCCGGTCCGGCGCTCGAGGACACGCTCCTCGGCCTGGAGGAGGACGTGTTGGAGGAGACCGGGGCGGACGTGAAGTTCCCGCTCGACCAGAAGGGCGCGGAGGTGCTGCTGATCACGCCCTCGGCGGACTTCTTCGCCGAGCCGCACGTCGACAGCCTCATCGGCTACGCCAAGGTCTTCCACGCCGCCGGCATCTCCTGGACGCTTTCCACGCACGCCTCGGAGGCCGGCAACTTCGGCCTCTTCATCGGCAACTACGAGCAGATGCGCACCATCGCGCTGCGCATCCGCGAGGCCGCGCTCGAGCTGGGCGTGAAGCGCATCGTGGTGGGCGAGTGCGGGCACGCCTGGCGCGTGGCCTACAGCTTCTGGAACACGCTGGCCGGCATCGGCTCCGGCGGCGACGACCCGTTCGCCCGGATGCTGCAGAGCCAGCTCGACCACAACCACCGGCAGCCCACGCACATCTGCGAGCTCACCTGGGACCTCGTGCGCAAGGGCGCCCTGGTGCTCGACAAGGAAGCCAACGACCACCGCGTGGTGACCTTCCACGACTCGTGCAACGTGGCGCGGGCCTCGCGCATGGGCGACGAGCCCGGCGGGCAGTTCGAGATCCCGCGGGCCCTCGTGCGCGCCGTCGCGAACAGGTACGTCGAGATGCGCCCCGGCACCACCCACGAGGCGACCTTCTGCTGCGGCGGGGGCGGGGGGCTGCTCACCGACGAGCTCCTCGACCTGCGCGTGAAGGGGGCCCTGCCGCGCATGGAGTCGCTGCGCGAGGTCGCCGACCTGCACGGCGTGAACTTCATGGCGACCATCTGCGCCATCTGCAAGGCGCAGTTCACCAAGGTCCTGCCGTACTACGGATTCAACCGGAACATGGTCGGCGGGGTGCACCAGCTGGTGAGCACCGCCATCCGCCTTGGCGCGAAGCGGTAGCCGCGCCGCGAACACGACACCTACGACACAGAGGATCCCGTGGCCACCAATCCCCAGGAAACGAATGCGCTCACCTTCCGGCGCTACAAGGACGGCGACGTCAAGCCGACTCGCCTGCAGGAGGTGATCTTCCAGGCGTCCTACACGCACAAGTGCCCGACCTACATCCAGTCGACCCCGCCGTGCCAGGGCAGTTGCCCGTCGGGCGAG
>JAGRPO010000225.1 GCA_019449455.1 Betaproteobacteria bacterium
CGCGACGCCCTCGTTGATGGGCCGCAACTTGTCGCCGAACTTCGCCTGCACCCAGTCGCGCAGCAGGAAGCGCGAGGCGAGGAAGGCAAGCGTCGCGCCGATCGAGGAGGCGAAGGAGACGATCGCCACGCCCCACACGAGGCCGAAGACGGCCCCGCCGGCGAGCGTGAGGATCGTTGCCCCCGGCAGCGACAGCCCCGTCACCGCGACGTAGGCCGCGAAGTAGATCGCCGCCACCTGGACGGGATCGGCGCGGAACCAGGCGTCGAACGCCGCCTGCTGCGACTTGACGTAGTCGAGCGAGAGGAAGCGCCCCAGGTCGAACGCGAAGTACGCCGCCACGACGCCCGCGATGAGCGCGACGACGACAAGCTTGCTGCCCTTCATGGAATTCTCCTGTGCGGGTGTGGCGTCAGGCGGCGATCGGCAGCGCCCGCTCCCGCGCGAAGCCCGGGCCCGTGGTGATCCGGCGGAAGTATGACGCGTGCGCGGCGGAGCCCTCCGGCCAGCTGGCGACGAATCGGTCCTCCCAGGCGGCAGCGTCGTAGCGCACGGCGAGCGTCTCGACGAAGGCGCCGGCGACGCGGGCGCCATAGAGGGCGTCGCGCGCGGGATGAACGGAAATGCGCGTGACGAGCCCGTAGCGCTCGCCCGCGAAGTTGGGCATGCCCGCCGCGCCGTTGTTGGCCACCACGCCGCGGCCGTGCGCGAATTCGAAGACGCGCGTGGCCGGCAGGCAGGTGTGGCTGCTCGCGAAGGCGTCCACGCGGGCGTCGCGGAACCCGTTTTCGATCCAGCGCGCGTGGCTCCTCGAATCGAGGGCTTCCTGCGCGAATCCCCAGCCCGCGAGGGAGGCGCAATCGCCGTGCACGATGCCCACGCGCGCCCCGCCCACGCGGGCCACGAGGTGCATCGGCAGGCGCCCGAGCCGCTCGCGAAGCGCGGGATGGCCCCTGGCCGTCTCGCGAAGCCGCGAGAGGATCTCGTTGGAGCGCGCCACGTCGGCGTCGCCCACGTCGGCGGGATAGGCGCAACCGCAGCCCGCGCCGGAGTTCTCCCCGGCGATCTCGGTCTCGACGTTGCCGCGCGTCGCGGCGTGGCGCAGCACCGCCTCCGACACCGCCAGGAAGTCGTCACCGGCCACGTCGAACCAGTGGAAGTCGCCGTTGAAGGCGATCGCGGCCGGGCGGGGCTCGCGCGCGACCATGGCGGTAATCTCGGCCAGCGCCTCGACATTGCCGTACAGCCCGCCCACGACGTAGAGCGTGTCGGCCTCCAGGTCGGGCGCGCGGTCGAAGACGCGCGGCGAATAGCGGTAGGCCGTGGGGCAGCTTCGTCCGGGGGGAAGCGCGGCCGTCATTCCAGCGCGCCGCCGCAGGAGGAGCCCTGCCCCGCCGTGCAGCCGTAACAGTGGTCGCGCACGACGATCGGGTTGCCCTCGAGGTCGCGGCCCACGAGGTCGGCCAGGTGGGGCCGGGCCTTGCCGGCGATGCGAAGCGGCAGCCCGAGCATCTGGTTGAAGTCGCAGTCGTAGACCCGGCCCTGCCAGTCGACCGACACCAGCGAGCGGCACATCACGCCGTCGAGGTTCTCGTCCCGATGCGCCCC
>JAGRPO010000003.1 GCA_019449455.1 Betaproteobacteria bacterium
CGCCGTCGCCACGGCGCCGTCCCGCACCACGTTGTCCACGACGATCACCGTGCCGCGCCGCGAGAGCTTGAGCGCCCAGGCGAAGTACTCGGGATTGGAGGGCTTGTCGGCGTCGATGAAGACGAAGTCGAAGGGCCCGGCGCCTTCGCGCTCGAGCTCCGGCAGCGTGTCGATGGCGCGGCCCAGGCGCACCTGCGCGATGTTCGCGAAGCCGGCGACGGCGAGACTGGCGCGCGCCACCTTGGCGTGCTTCGCGTCCACTTCGAGCGTGATCAGGCGGCCTCCGCCCGGCGGCAGCGCGCGGGCGAGCCAGATGGCGCTGTAGCCGCCGAGCGTGCCGATCTCGAGGATGTTCCTCGCGCCCTGGATTCGCGCCAGCAGGTTGAGGAACTTGCCCTGGGTGGGCGTGACGTTGATCGGCGGAAGGCCGGCGGCCTCGCTCTCGCGAAGCGCCGACTCGAGTACCGCGTCGGGCGTGGCCAGCGTTTGCGTCAGGTAATCGTCGACCGCGCTCCAGGTGTCCTGGCTCATGCCTCCAAGACTATCACCACTGCGCGGAGAGGAGCCGCACCCGCTTCACCAGCACGGGAGTGACGGGAAGGTGCTCGTGCGGGGGCCGGCTCCTCGTGACCGGAACCTGCGCGATCCGCTCCACGACTTCCCAGCCGGATACGACGCGCCCGAACACGGCATAGCCCTCGATCTCGGTGCCCGCGGGGACGACCTGCGGCCCGCGTGGCGTGGCCACCGGCGTATCCGACTCGAAGCGCCGGTAGTCGAGGAAGTCGTTGTCCCGCAGGTTGAAGAAGAAGCCGTTGGGCGCCATGCCGTGCCGCGAGGCGTTGCCGCGCGTCATGGCGATGGTGGCCCTGCGGTTCCTCAGGCCGTTTCCTTCCTCGGGCGCGAAGCGCGCGACCCGCACCGATGGCCAGACGGGCCACGGCTCTCCGTTGTCCGCGCACAGCGTGTACTCGCCCCCCTGCACGACGAAATCCTTCACGACGCGATGGAAGGCCGTGTTGTCGTAGGCGCCCGCCTTCGCGTAGGCCGCGAAGGCACTGACCGTCTTCGGGGCGTTCTTCGCGTCGAGTTCCACGGTGACGTTGCCGATCGAGGTCTCGATCACCGCGTGGTGCGGCGAGGCGGCGAACGCGGGAAGGGCGGCGGCGGCGGCGAGGAGCGCGGCGAGGATTCGCATCCGCCCGCCTCAGCAACCCTGCGACTGGAAGGAGGAGACGCGGCGAACCAGGCGCCCCGGCTCGTCCGTCCGCGTCCAGGTGTTGTTCATGCCGTTGTTGTAGTGCGGCATCCAGTCGATGGAAAGCGACAGCCGCCCGCTGCCGTCCAGGTCGCCCGCGGTGAGCGTCATCGGCCCGTCGTCCATCACCGGCTGCGTCACCAGGAGCACCTGCTTGACTCCCTTGTGCTGCAGCGACACCGTGAGCGTGGGCCCGCCTCCGCTGCCGTAGGCGCCGAAATGCAGCTGCGGCATGTAGTGCGGGCCTTCCGCGGGCCCCTGCCAGGTGGGCACGATCTCCGCGAGCAGGCGGAAGGACTCGCCGCCGAAGGTGAAGACGAGGTCGCGCTTCACGCCGGGCGCGATGGCCACGCCTTGCGACCGTTCCGGCGCGGGCAGGCCGGCCTTCGAGGGTTGCGCGGGCAGGGGGTTCGTGTAGATCGCGATGCCCTTCAGCTTCATCGGCCCGGAGAGCGCCCAGGAGCCGGTCGCCGCCGGCTTCGCCTGTGGCAGCTTGTAGACCGCGTAGGGCGGTGGCGAGTTGGCGTGGCGCCGGGACTCGAGCTCGGATTCCTCGATGCCCGACGAGAAGCCGTTGACGGGCGCGTCGGGGTCGCGGGTCACGCCCGTGGCGGCGTAGCGCCCGTCGGGGCTGCTGAGGGAGACGATGTAGTCGATCTCGCCGGTGATGAGCGTGCGGCGAAGGAGGAAGTCGGGCCGGCCGTCGCGCGTGAGGTCTCCCGCCCACAGCACCGACTGCTCCCGGAAGACGAGTCCGGGATGGCGCCCGAGCACGGCGTTCGCCTTTCCGTCATCGCCCTCCACCGTGAGGCGCATCGAGCCGGGGAGCGCCCTTCCGCGGGGCCCCTTCGCGTAGGAGGCGCGAAGCGTCCAGCGCTTCCCGGCGAGATCGAAGGCGTGGGCCCAGCCTTCGCGGACGCGCTCGTCGATCGCGAGGCCGGGAGCATTTCCCGTCGCGAGCCCCCCGGCCGCGGGGCCGCGATCGCCGTTGCCTTGACGGATGCGGAAGACCATGAGGGGAAGCTCGGCGTAGTCGGGAACCGCCACCCGCGTGTCGGCCTCCGGTCGCGTCCAGTCGAACGCGCCCGGCTCTTCCCGGAACCCCCTGAAGGGCTGGATCTCCACCTCGCCGTCGCGCCAGGCGAGCGCGTGCCAGGCGTCGCGCCCCCTCGCGTCCAGTCCCAGCGTGTTCGAAAACTCGGCGAGCGTCTGCCCCGCCAGGGAATGGGGCGCGAGCGCGAGCCCCTCGAGATGGTCGATGGACGGCGCGGCGGCCGAAGACAGCGAGGCGGTTTCCAGGACGACGACGGTGCAGGCCAGCAGGCGCTTCATGCTCTCTCCGATGTACCGGATTCATGATGTACCGGGTACGTCGGGGGATCATGGCCGCGGGCGGATCGATTGTGGCAATCCGCGGGCAGGATGGTGCCGATCAGGCCTCGCGCGCCGTGCCCAGGGCCGAAAGGGCTTGCGCGCGCCGCTCCTCCACCTCGGACAGCGCGCCGATCGTCATGCCGAGGTCGCGCAGCAGGCCGTCCGCGATCCCGTAGATCCATCCGTGCACCGAGACGTCCTGGCCGCGCTCCCACGCATCGCGGAGGATCGAGGTCTCGCACACGTTCACCACCTGCTCGATCACGTTCAGCTCGCACAGGCGGTCGGCCTGCGCCGCGGTCTGCGCGAGCAGCGAGAGGACGTCGGGGTACTTGTTGCGCACGTCCTGCACGTGGCGAAGCCAGTTCTCCACGAGCCCGAGCCGGTCGCGCCCGAGCGCCGCGCGCACGCCGCTGCATCCGTAGTGGCCGCAGACGATCACGTGCCGGACCTTGAGCAGCTCCACCGCGAACTGGATCACCGAGAGGCAGTTGAGATCCGTGTGCACGACGACGTTGGCGACGTTCCGGTGCACGAAGAGCTCTCCGGGAAGCAGCCCCACGATCTCGTTGGCGGGCACGCGGCTGTCCGCGCAGCCGATCCACAGGTATCCCGGCGACTGCTGCCGCGAGAGCTCCTCGAAGAAGGAGGGGTCGTTCCGGCGGATGCGCTCGGACCAGGACTTGTTGTTGTCGAAGAGTCGGGAGAGGGATCGCATGTCGTGGCGTTCAGTGCCCGAAATTCAGGCGGCGGTGATCGTCGACCCAAAAGGCCCACAGGACCAGCAGCCATTGCGCCTGGCCGATCCACGCGATGGCCTCCACGCTCGGCGGTGGCGGGCCGAAGAGGTTGCCGGCCTGGATCGCGAGCAGGAACACGGCGAGCCCCGCGAATCCCCACCGGCCGCTGCGGTCCACCGGCTTCGTGGTTCGCGCGTACGACCATGCGCCCAGGATGAAGATCGGCACCTCGATCGCGATCGTGAGGGGGAGGGAAGACCACGCGTTCATCCCCACCAGGGCCGCCGAGCCCGGATACAGCGGCAGGTCGGGCCGGTGGACGATCGCGTCGAGCACCCAGTGGCTCACGACCAGCGCCGCGAGGACGAGGGAGTTGCGGATGTTGCGTTGCACGAGCAGGTAGGCCACGCCGACGACGATCGCCCACCCGAGCACCGCGGCGAGGCTGTGCGACACAGGGTAGTGCTCGAAGGCGAGCGGGGTGACGGCGGTGGCGCCGGGGGCGATGCGCACGCGCTCCACGCCCAGGAGGAGCAGCGTGGGCCACAGCAGGTCGACGAACTGCGCCGCCGCGAAGAGCCAGCCCAGGGACACCTGCCGGGCGACGGACTTGGCGGCGAAGCCCACGCCGAAATGGCCGATGAACATCGCAAGCTACTTCTTTCTCTCGAGCATCGCCTTGAGGTCGGCGAAGGGCGAGTGCGTGGCGACCGCGGGGCTCGCCTCGCCGCCGCCGGTGGCTTCCAGCTGCCGCTGGTGCTCGTTGTCGTGGCAGTAGACGCAGAGGAGTTCCCAGTTGCTGCCGTCGGACGGGTTGTTGTCGTGGTTGTGGTCGCGATGGTGGACGGTGAGCTCGCGGACGTTCTCGCGCGTGAACGTGCGCGCGCAACGGCCGCAGACCCACGGATAGATCTTCAGGGCCTGGTCGCGGTAGGTGAGGCTGCGCTGGTCCGCCGCGCGCCGGGCGTCGGCGACGATGCGGTCGAGCTTCGCGGAATCGGCCACGGGCGGTCTCCTACTGGAGGCGCTTGACCCGCGGCGTGCGGTTGCTGCCCTCGACCTCGAGGTAGAACGCGCCCAGCAAGCCGCGGCGCACGCGGACCTTCGGGTTCTCGATCCAGTGCGTGCCCTGGCTGCCGTCGGCGATCTGCCAGACCTGGCCATTGGCCAGCCGGAATTGCGTGTGGGGCCCCCAGCCCTCGAAGCGGCCCGCGATCGTGCTTTCGACCGAGTCGAGTTTCTGCGCGTCCTGCTTGTGCTCCATGCCGAACTGCGCGGGCGCGGCGGCGGCTTTGGGCTGCGCGCCTGCGGCGGCGGGCGAGGCCTGGGGCACGGCGAGCGCGTCGTAGCACGAAAGGCGCGAGGCGGAATCCTTGATGGCGCGGCAGCGCAGGATGCCCGCGTCGTCGGCCAGCGCGCCGGTGGCGACGAACACCACGACTAGTAAGGCCCTCATCGGGAATGACCCCTGGTTGTGGGAAGGCTGCATTCTCCCCACGGCGAG
>JAGRPO010000226.1 GCA_019449455.1 Betaproteobacteria bacterium
CGACCTCGACGATTTCCTCGCTTCCAGTTACGGCATTTTCGCGGGCAAGCCCAGGGGTTGGGCGAAGCTTCGCTTCAGCCCCACCGCGGCGCGCTGGGTTGCGCACGAGAAGTGGCATTCCAAGCAGCGCGGGCGCTACGAGCCGGACGGCGGCTACATCCTGGAAGTCCCTTTCGGGGATGACCGGGAGCTGGTGATGGACATCCTCAAGTTCGGGCCGGAATGCCGCGTGGTCGGGCCGGAGGAGCTCTCGGACAAGGTGGCGAAGCTGGCCCGGGAGACGGCGAAGCTTTACAAAGCCTGAAGCAGGCTCATGCACTGAGCCTCGCCGCCGTCACCATGGTTCCCGAAGCCTCGCGACGCAGCGGGGCACCCGGGAGCCTCCATGGATTACTGCGAAGTCATCGCCGAGCAGCGCCCGCCCGAATCCGCGGACTGGATTCCCGCGGGGCTACGCGAGCCGCCTACGCGCTGGCTGCGCGGTCGCCTGGACGAGGTCATGCCTGCCCTTCCCGAGTTCGTTCGCGGCCCCTTCGCGATGGCGCCGGAGAACGAGGGGCCGTGGCACCCCAACGAACTCTTCGATCTCATCTCCACGCGTGAAGACGGCGAGGCGCAGTGGGCGAGGCGGCCGGTGGCGGTGGTATCTAAGAGCTACCGGCTGATCGGGCATCGCGAGGCCGCGCAGCTCGTCCTCGAATCGCTCGCGGACTCTGGAATGGATTCCGAGGGGCTCGATACCCACGCCACGATCGATCGCTACGGCGCGCGCATGGCGCTGGAAGTGAACCTGGGCGCCGGTTGGGTCGTGAATCCGGGCGATGGCCATCCGGTGGTGCTTCAGTTGCGTTGCCTGAACTCCGTCGACGCGAGCGCGATGCTTCGCGTGTGCTTCACCTGGTACCGGCTCGTCTGCACCAACGGGCTCGTCGTGGGGTTCTCGAAGAACGTGGGGCGCGTGGTGCACCGGGAATCGCGCTTCGCCCCGGATGTGCGGGAGGGGATCGAGCGGGGACTGGCGCTGGCGAAAGAGGACCGGTTGTCGATGGGGCGGTGGCTGGAGCGGCCGGTTGCCCTCGATCGCCTTGCGGGCTTCGCCGACGGCCCGCTCAAGGAGCGCTGGGGAGCTCGCGATGCCGCGCGGTTCCTGCACATCGCGCGAACAGGGATCGATGCGGAATTCGCGGATCGCTTTCAATCCGGCAAGCCGAGCGAGAAATCGATGATGCCTACGGTCGTGGTACCCGGCAGCCCGGAATCGGCGCGTACGGAATGGGATGTGGCGCAGGCGCTCTCGTGGGTGGCCCGCGATCGCCGTGACCCGGGCGAGCACCTGGATCGGCTGCTCGACATCCCCGGGCTCGTCGCGGAGCTGTCCGGACCGACCGGCCCGCATCCCCGACACTTCTCCCGCAAGCGGGAGAAGGAAATCAACTGAACATCACGCTCACTTGTTCCACGCGGCCAGGTCCTCGAGCTCTACCTTGAAATCCTGGTTCTTCGGCAGGTTCGCGGTGTTCAGCTCGTCCTGCACCTCGTGGAACAACGCCGCGAGCTTGAAGCTCACCTTCGCGATGTTCTTCGGGTCGGCGTTCATCTTCACGTCGTTCTGCGTCACCACGACCGTGCCCCGCAGGAGATCCACGTAGATCCTTTCCGCGAGGTCGCGGACCTTGATGTCGAAGACGGGCGTATCCATGGCGATCTCTCTCTGGTGTGAAATTCCATCCTACGCCGAATGATCCGGTTGGAATTGCGATCGCCCCCCAATCCCTCTCCCGGGAGAGAGGCAGGCGGAGGCGATCAGGGAATGCCGAGGATCTTGTGCGTCTGCAGGCTGAGGCGCCACCGGGGGTGCGCCTTGCAGTACTCCACCGCGAGCCGCGTGTTGCGCTCGCGATCCGGCCCGTCCATGGGCTGGAGCGAGAAGGTGCGGAAGTCCAGCCGCTCGAACGCTTCCGGCTGCGCGCCCTCCTGCGGATAGACGAGCTTCAATTCATCGCCCGAGTCGATTGCCAGCGGCGCGCCGGCCTTCGGGCTCACGCACAGCCAGTCGATCCCGAGCGGTGGCGCGAGCGTGCCGTTCGTCTCCACCGCGATCTCGAACCCGCGCACGTGCAGCGCTTCGACTAGCGCCTGGTCAAGCTGCAGCAACGGCTCGCCCCCGGTGCACACGACGAAGCGGTCCGCGCGCGGAGCGCCTTCGGGGAACCTGGCGAGCACCGCGTCGGCCAGCGCATCTGCCGTCGCGAACTTGCCGCCGCCTTCCCCGTCCGTGCCCACGAAATCGGTGTCGCAGAACTTGCACACCGCCGTGGCGCGGTCACGCTCGAGGCCCGACCACAGGTTGCAGCCGGCGAAGCGGCAGAACACCGCGGGGCGCCCGGCCTGCGCGCCCTCGCCTTGCAGCGTGTAGAAGATCTCCTTGACGGCGTAGGTCATGGATTCACACCGGCAGCGCGGGTCCGTCCTCGCCCCATGCGAGGATGGCGCCGCAGCCGCGGGTCTCGTAGAGGTCGATGCGGTCGAGCTGCGGAAGCTTCGGCGCCGCCTGCGCGCGGATCCAGCGCGCGAGGCTCGCGGGGTCGTTGTCTTCCACGCCCCGCAGCTCGTGCAGGGGCTGGTGGTCGAGCGCGAGGAAGATGGGCGTGAAGAGCTCTTTCACGTCGCCGAAGTCGAGGGTCCAGCCGCGCACCGCGTCCAGCGGCGCCGTGAGGTGCACGCGCAGCGTGTAGGTGTGGCCGTGGATGCGCCGCCGCGCGTCACCCTCGGGCGCGCGAGTCAGCCTGAGGGCGCTGTCGAGGGTGAGCTCCTTCCAGATGCGGTAGTGGCGGCCGTCGTAGTTCGCTCCCGCGCTCGCGGTCTCGTACACCGTCACCCAGCTCAACTCGGGAAGCGCCGGCTTCACGCGGTTCCAGATCCAGCTCCCGATCAGCTCGCTCGTCGGATTCTCGAGGCCCGCGATGTCGTTCAGGCACGCGTGGTGGAGCTGCGCGTGGATCGGGGCCCAGATTTCGTCGAGGTGGTCGTAGTCGATGCCGATGTCGCGCGCGCCGAGGTCCACGTTGGCGTGCAGGATCACCTCGAACCCGTGGCCGTGCATGCGGCCGCACTTGTGGCCGGCGGGCACGTTCGGCAGGCGGTGGGCCGATTCGAAGACGTAGCGGCGCCAGATGTGCGCGTTCTCGTGGCGGTCGAGGTCCACGCCTTCGTGCGCGGTGCTCTGGATGCCCACCTGGTCGATTCCGGGGAGGGCAAGGCGCTCGCGCGCCCACCGCGCGAGGTTCTCGTCCGTGGGGTGCTCGAGCTGGTCGTTCAGGAGCTGGTAGTCGAGGGGAGCGATGCAGCGGGCGAGGTGCCCGCGCAGGTCGCCCACCTCGCCGCCCGGGAAGCTCGCCCACTTGCCGGGGAGCCGCGCGCGGATCTTCGCGAGGAAGCTGTGGCCGTGCAGGCGCCGGCCGCGGTGGCCTTCGGGAAGAAGGGATACGCGGCGAGCCGATTCGAAGGATGCGGCGGCGGCGAAGAGGAGGTGTTCTGCCATGCGATGCGTGGTGCGCGGGAGGGGAGGACTCAGCGCATGACGCGCCCGCGCCCCTGGTTCTTGGCGGTGAAGAGGATGCGGTCGGCCGCGTCGATCAGCGCTTGCCCCAAAACGCCATCCGCGGGGAAGCCGCAGACGCCGGCGGAGAAGGTGATGCCGCTCTTCACGATGTCGCCCATCGTGGTCGTGGCGTTGCGAGTCGCCTCCAGCAGCGCGGAAACGCGCATCTCGGCGTCCTCGGCCGTCGAGTTGGGGAAGAGAAGGCAGAACTCCTCGCCGCCATAGCGGCAGACGACGTCGCCGGCGCGCGTGCCTTCCATGAGGACCCGCGCCACGGTGCGCAACACCTCGTCGCCGAAGAGGTGTCCGTGCGCGGTGTTCACTTCCTTGAAGTAGTCGAGGTCGAGCATCGCCACGGCGAGCGGCTGCTGCGTGCGCGAGAAGAGCGAGATCAGCGCGGAGAGCACGGAATCGAGGTAGCGGCGGTTGTAGAGGCCCGTGAGGGAATCGCGCAGCGCCTCTTCGCGCGCGCGGTCGCGCTCGTCGCGCAGGCGATTGAGCTCGTAGCGGATCTGCACGGCGTAGTAGCGCGCCCTCGTGCCCATCCCCAGGCGCCGCTCGTACACCTGGAAATACTCCTTCTGCAGCGCGAAGGCCTCGGCGTGCCGCCCCGCTTGCGCCATGAGCTCGGCCAGCGACTCCAGGACCAGCCCGCACAGCAGCAGCGGCGTGCGGTCCTCGAACCGGCTTCGCGCCTCCTTCAGCCTCGAGATCGCCCCGTCGCGGTTGCCGCTCCTGGCGATCATCGTTGCGCGCAGGTACAGCGCCCACGCGAGGCACGGGCCGCCGTGCTTCCCGGCTTCGCGCTCGGCGATGGCGAGCGCCGCTTCCGCCTCGGCGTCGCAGTCGTTCTTGAGGAACACGAGGGCGGCCGTGGTGAAGACGTTGCCCTCCGGCGCGGAGATGTGCGGCGCCTCGGGGTCGGCCATGAGGGCGCGGGCGCGGGGCAGCGCGTCGGCCGCGCGCCCGAGGTGCACCAGGCAGTCGCAGAGGTTCGCGACGATGCCCACGCGAAGCCGCGGGTGCTGGAGCTCCGCCACCAGCGACTCGGCCTCGTTCAGCACCGTGAGGGCTTCCTCGTAGTCGCCCACGGCCACGAGTTCCCCGCCGAGGTTGCACAGCAGCATCGCCGTCTGCGGGCGGGCGTTCTCCGAGCGCACCTGGCCCAGCGCCTCGAAAAGGTAGCCGATAGACTGCGGCGAATCCCCGAGCGCGGCGCAGCATCCGGAGAGCCCGTTCAGCATGTAGAAGCGGTCGAGCGGGGAAAGCCTGCCTCCTTCCTCCGCCAGGATGGCGCGAAACATGTCGTAGGCGCCCTTGGGGTCGCCTTCCATCATGCGGGCGCGGGCGAGGCTGTTGCGGGCGAGGATGTCGCCGCGGTGGTCGCCGAGCGCGACGAACTCGGCCTCGGCGGCGCCGAGCGAGGCGCGCGCCTCCGCCGGGCTCGCGTAGCGCAGCTGGTAGTTCCCGATGGTGAGGTTGGCCCAGGCGCGCACGGAGGCATCGCCCCTCGCCTCTGCAGAGGCCAGCGCCTCGCGGGCCCAGGCGTGCGAATCGCGGGGGCGCGCGTACTGGGCCTCCCAGGCCCGGTCGACGAGTGTGCGCAGGTCGCCTTCGGCGGTCATGGGGCGATTCTACGCAGAAGAGCTTCTCGCGGCCTCGGGGACGCTAGCCCTCGAAGATGCGGGCGACGTCCGCCGCGGCGAAGCGGTACTCGTGGTTGCAGATCTCGTCGTGCACCTTCACCACGCCGTGCTCGGCCAGCGTCGCCTCGATCTCGGCGCGGCCCAGGCCCCTCAACATGGCGACGACCTTTTCCTCGCTGCGGGCGCACCCGTCCCGTACGGGCTGGGGCTTGAAGAGGCGGATGTCGTCTTCGGGGAAGACGGCGGTGAGAAGCCCCGCGATCGCCTCGTCCTCGCCCCCCGTTTCGAGGTAGGCGGGAGCGCTCTTCGCGGCCACCTGCTGCACGCGCGCCCAGCCGCCGGGATCGCGCTCGTCGGCCTTGGGGAGCTTCTGGAGGATGAGGGCGCCCACGGTGTCGGCGTTCGCGCGCACCCACAGGTGGGTGGGTATCTGCTCGCTGCGGTCGAAGTAGCGCTCGAAGCACTCGGTGAGGGTGACGCCCTCGAGCGGGACGACCGACTGGAAGTGGCGGGCGGTGTCGGCGTTCTCGATCGTGAGGGCGAGGCGGCCGTCGGCGAAGAGGTCGTGCAGGGAATGCCCCTCGCCCCAGGCCCCCTTTTCCCCCGCCTTGAGCATCGACCGGAGCGCGAGATCCCGCGTGCAGTCCGCGACCGCCATCGAGATCGGGCCGTGGCCCATCACCTGCAGCACTGCGCGGCCGGGGTGCTTGAGGGCGGAGCCGATGAGGACGGAAAGCGCCGCGAACTCCCCCAGCAGCTGGAGCAGATCGCCGGGATACTCGCGGCGGGAAACGATCGCCCTCCACACCGGACCCAGGCGAACGACCTGGCCGCGGATGTCGAGGTTTTCGAAAATGAAGCGCTGGGTGAGGTCGGACGGGGAGGCCACGGGAGAAATGATAGCGCCACCCTCGCCCCCGGCCCCTCCGTCTTGGGAGAGTGCCGGGGGAGGGGCATACTGGCGGCGCCACCACGCCTCCAGAGGTTTCGCCATGGACGACGTCGCAAGGCTCATCAAGGCGGCCGATTTCGCCGCCTTCAAGCACCGCCGCCAGCGGCGCAAGGACGCCGAGGCATCCCCCTACATCAACCACCCGCTGGCGCTCGCGCGCGTGCTCAAGCTCGAGGCGGGCGTGGGCGACGTCGACGCGCTCGTGGCCGCGATCCTGCACGACACGGTGGAGGACACGGAGACCACGGTCGAGGAGCTGGAGCGGGAGTTCGGACACGTCATCGCGGCAATCGTCGCCGAGGTCACGGACGACGGGAGCCTGCCCAAGCCGGAGAGGAAGCGCCTGCAGGTCGAGCGCGCGCCGCACATTTCCCAGCACGCCAAGCTTGTGAAGCTCGCGGACAAGATCTGCAACCTGCGCGACGTCATCGACGCGCCGCCGGCCAACTGGCCGCTGGAGCGGCGGCGAGCGTACTTCGAGTGGGCAAAGGCGGTGATCGACGGGCTTCGCGGGGCGCATCCGGGGCTCGAGCACCTGTTCGACGATGCCTACCGGCTGAAACCGTAAGACGTGGGGACGGTTCCCAGGAACCGTCCCCAATTCAGTTGAGACAGGTCAACCGGGACAGTTTTCCCAAGCGTATCTTGGACTTACGTACCGTCCGTCCCGGGAGGCGTCCATGTATGCCCAGCCCCAGTCGCTGCTGCCGAACTTCATCTCCGGAAACGCGGACCGGCTTCTCCACGCGAACATGGGGAAGATATCCGGAGGCCTTTCTCCGGCGGCGTTGTCGAGCGCCTGGCTCGACTGGGCGATGCACCTCGCCATCTCCCCCAGCAAGCAGGCGGAGATCGTGGAGATGGGCGCCCGGCAGTGGGAGCGACTCGGCCACTACGTGATGCATGCGCAGGGCGGCAACTGCGAGCGCTGCATCGAGCCCCTGCCGCAGGACCCGCGATTCCGCGACCCCGCCTGGCAGCAGTGGCCCTTCAACGTGGTCCACCAGAGCTTCCTCCTCGGCCAGCAGTGGCTGTCGATCACCATGCGCGGCGTGCGCGGCGTGACCAGGCACCACGAGCAGGTGATGGACTACACCACGCGCCAGGCGATGGACTACTTCTCGCCCTCCAACTTCCCGCTCACCAATCCGGAAGTGATGAAGGCGATCCAGGAGACCAACGGCGAGAACCTGGCCAGGGGATTCAGGAACTGGCAGGAGGACACGGAGCGCCTCATCCTGGGCGCGCCGCCGGCCGGGGCGGAGAACTACGTCGTCGGCAAGAACCTCGCGACCACGCCCGGCAAGGTGGTGCTGAGGAACGACCTCATCGAGCTCCTGCAGTACTCGCCGGCCACGTCGCGCGTGCACGCCGAGCCCATCCTGATGGTGCCGGCGTGGATCATGAAGTACTACATCCTCGACCTCTCGCCGCAGAACTCGCTGGTGAAGTACCTGGTGGACCACGGGCACACGGTGTTCATGATCTCGTGGAAGAACCCCGGGGCCGAGGACCGCAACCTCTCCATGGACGACTACCTGCGCCACGGCGTGATGGCGGCGGTGGACGCGGTGTCGAAGATCGTGCCGAAGAGGAAGATCCACGCGCTGGGCTACTGCCTGGGCGGCACGCTCCTTTCGATCGCGGCGTCGGCGATGGCGAGGGACGGCGACAAGCGGCTCGCCTCGATGACGCTGCTCGCGGCGCAGACGGATTTCACGGAACCCGGCGAGCTGGCGCTCTTCATCGACGACAGCCAGGTCACCTTCCTCGAGGACCAGATGTGGGAGAAGGGCTTCCTCGACTCCACGCAGATGTCGGGCGCTTTCCAGCTGCTGCGCAGCGTCGACCTCGTGTGGTCAAGCCTCGTGAAGCAGTACCTGAAGGGCGAGAGGACGCCGGTCAACGACCTCATGTCGTGGAACGCGGACGGCACGCGCATGCCGTACCGCATGCACACGCAGTACCTGAGGAGCCTCTTCCTGCAGAACGACCTCGCCACCGGCCGCTTCCGGGTGTGGGGCAAGCCGATCGCGCTGCCGGACATCGACGTCCCGATCTTCTGCGTGGGCACCGTCACGGACCACGTGGCGCCGTGGCGCTCGGTGTACAAGCTGCACCTCCTCACGCACGCGGAGCTCACCTTCGCGCTCACCACCGGCGGCCACAACGTCGGCGTGGTGAACCCACCCTCGCCCGAGTCCAAGCGCAAGTTCAAGATGCGCACCCGGCGACAGGGCAGCGACTACCTCGATCCGGAAGCCTTCGAGCAGACGGCCAAGGAGTATCCGGGATCGTGGTGGACGGCATGGGAAGCCTGGCTCGCCGAGAAGTCTTCCGGCAAGGTCGCGCCCCCGAAGATGGGTGGCGCCGCCTTCCCCCCCATCGGCGACGCGCCCGGCAAGTACGTCCTGATTCGCTGAATCTTCGGGGACGGTTCCTGGGAACCGTCCCCATCGTGGTGCGCTGCGCACCGCGGACGGGCGAACGCGAGGCGAAAGAGCTTGAAAAGCGCCTGAAACGCGCTGGCCCGCGCCTTGCTAACTGAAGGGATCCCCCGCGACCGAGCTACCGGGCGCCCGGCAATTCCATCCCTTCAGGAGACCCGCATGAGCACGACTCGCCGTTCCTTCCTTTCCGCCGGCGCCGCCGCCGGCGTGACCGCCGGCACGCTCGGCTTCCCGATGATCGCGAAGGCGCAATCGACGATCACGTGGAAGATGACCAGCGCCTACCCCAAGGGCTCGCCCTTCTACATGGACGGCCCCGGCAGCGCCACCGACCTCGCCAAGCGCATCGACGCCATGTCCGGCGGGCGATTGAAGATCCAGGTGTACGGCGCGGGCGAGCTCATCCCGGCGCTCGAAGGCTTCGACGCCGTGCGCGCCGGCACCGTCGAGATGAACCACGCCAACAGCTACTTCTGGACCGGCAAGACCTTCGCGGCGCAGTACTTCACCGCCGTGCCCTTCGGACTCAACTTCCAGGGCATCAACGGCTGGTTCTACGATGGCGGCGGCCTGGCGCTGTGGAACGAGGTGTACGCGCCCTTCGGCATGGTCGCCATGCCCTGCGGCAACACGGGCGTGCAGATGACCGGCTGGTTCAAGAAGGAGATCAAGTCGGTCGCGGATTTCAAGGGCCTGAAGATGCGCATCCCGGGCCTCGCGGGCAAGGTGTACGCGACCCTCGGCGTGGACGTGAAGCTGCTTCCGGGCGGCGAGATCTTCCCGGCGCTGGAGCGTGGCGTGATCGATGCGGCCGAATTCGTGGGCCCCTACCAGGACCGCCGCCTGGGCCTGCACAAGGCCGCCAAGTTCTACTACACCACCGGCTGGCACGAGCCCGCGACCGTCTCCGAACTCCTCATCAACAAGGCCGCGTGGGAGAAGCTCCCGAAGGACCTGCAGGCCGTGGTCGAGAACGCCTCCGCGGCGTGCAACGTGGTGAGCGAGGGCTGGTGCCAGAAGACGAACGCCGAGGCGATGGAGGACCTGGTCAGGAACCAGGGCGTCATCGCCAGGCCGCTGCCCGACGACGTGATCAAGGCGCTTCGCGCGCAGACGGCCAAGGTGCTGGCCGAGGCGGTCGCGAAAGACCCGGTCACGAAGAAGGTCCACGATTCCTACATGGCCTACAAGGCCAAATTCGACGCGTGGTCCGGCTACAGCGAGACGCCGTACCACACGAAGGTACAGGCCTAGGCCGTGCAGGAGCGCATCGAACGCGCGGTCGACCTCGTCGGCCGCGCGGCCTCCTGGCTCGCCCTCGTGATCGTGGTCGTGATGGCCACGAACGTGGTGCTTCGCTACCTCTTCAGCTACGGCTCGGTGTGGGCGCAGGAGCTGGAGTGGCACCTGCTCGCGCCCCTCATCCTCTTCGGCATCCCGTACGCGCTGCTCAAGGGCGAGCACGTGCGCGTGGACGTCCTCTTCGCGAAGTTCACCGGGAAGAACCAGCTTCGCGTGGAGGTCGTCTCCCAGGTGCTGGGCATCCTCATCGCGGCCGCGTTCGTCTGGCTGTCGCTCCAGTACGTGCAGCAGTCCTTCGTCATCGGCGAGAAGTCGGCGGATCCGGGCGGGATCGCGTATCGCTGGGCTCTGAAGGCGCTCATCCCGGCGGGCTTCGTGCTGCTCGCGCTGCAGAGTTTCGCGACCTTGCTCGGCGTGATCGCGAAGCTGCGCGCGCTGCGGGGCGCCCGATGAGCGGCCACGAAATCCTCGCGCTCCTCATGCTGGGGAGCTTCTTCGTGCTGCTGATGGTGGGCGTGCCCGTGGCGATCACGCTGGGCACGGTGGGATTCGTGTTCGGCGCGCTGGGCTTCGGCACGGGGCTCTTCAACCTGCTGCCCTCGCGCATCTACGGCGTCGTGGCCAATTACCAGTGGCTCGCGATCCCGCTCTTCGTCTTCATGGGCGTGATGCTGGAGAAGTCGCGACTGGCCGACGACCTGCTGGACGTCGTGGGTCACCTCGCCGGCGGCCTTCGCGGCGGCATGGCCCTGGGCATCGTCGGCGTGGGCGTGCTCATGGGTGCCACCACCGGCATCGTGGGGGCGACCGTCATCACGCTGGGGCTCATCACGCTGCCGACGCTCCTCAAGCGCGGCTACGATCCCGGGCTCGCGTGCGGGGCGATCTGCGCCTCGGGGACGCTGGGGCAGATCATCCCGCCCTCGCTCATCCTCATCCTGCTGGCCGACATCCTGCAGCTTTCCGTGGGCACGCTCTTCGCGGCCGCGGTGGTGCCGGGGATGCTGCTCGCGGCGATCTACTGCATCTACATCGTGATCCTGGGGATGGTGAAACCACGGCTCATGCCGCCCATTCCGCAGGCCGAGCGCGATGCGCTGGCGAGGCGCGACCTGTGGATCCGCTTCTCCAAGGTGGTGGTGCCGCCGGTGCTGCTGGTGATGGCGGTGCTGGGCTCCATCATCGGCGGCGTCGCGGCGCCCACGGAGGCGGCGTCGATGGGGGCGCTCGGGTCGATCCTGGTCACGTCCGTCGCGGGGCGGATGTCGAAGGGCGTGCTGCGCGAAGTGGTGCAGTCCACCACCAGGATCACCGCGATGATGATGTTCATCCTCATCTGCGCGCAGGTGTTCTCGCTATCGTTCCGCGGGCTGCACGGCGAGGATCTCATCACGCGCATGTTCGAGCTGCTGCCCGGCGGGCTGGGCGCGGACATCTGGTTCCTGATGCTGCTCATCTTCGTGCTCGGGTTCTTTCTCGAGTGGATCGAGATCAGTTACATCGCGGTGCCGCTCTTCCTGCCGGTGTTCGTGAGCCAGGGCGTGGACCTGGTGTGGCTCGCGATGCTCATCTGCGTGAACCTGCAGACGTCCTTCCTCACGCCGCCCTTCGGCTGGGCGCTCTTCTTCCTCAAGGGCGTGGCGCCGCCGGAGGTGACCACGCGGCAGATCTACCTGGGCGTGATCCCGTTCATCGGCATGCAGGTGCTCGCGGTCGTGCTGGTCTTCCTTTTTCCCCAGCTCGCCCTCTGGCTTCCCAAGGCCATCGGCTGGTAGGCGACAGGGGGACGGTTCCTGGGAACCGTCCCCAAATCCTGTCCGGAATTCGCTTACCATTCCGGGATCGAGGCACTAATCCAAGGAAATGGTCATGAACGCGAATGCCGGTCCCCTGATCCTGTTGCCCGTGGACGGCTCCGAATCGTCGGCGCGGGCGGCCGAGTACTGCGTCTGGTTCGCGAGGGCCACCGGCGGGCGCGTCCTCGTCCTGAACGTCCAGCCCGAATTCGAGGACTGGCAGACCCACGGCATCGGCCACGACGTCGCCCGCAAGCACCGCGAGGACCTCTCGCGCGAGAAGGCGGCGCGGGCCCTCGAGATCCTCGCCGGCACCCCGCACGAGTTCCTGCTCGCCGAGGGGGAGGCCGCGGAGACGATCGGCCGCATCGCGGAGGAAAGCGGCTGCGTCGGCGTGGTGATGGGCACGCGCGGCCTCGGCAAGGTCTCGGGGGTACTCATGGGGTCGGTGGCCATGAAGACCTTCCACGTCGTGAAGGTGCCGATCACCTTCATCCGCTGACGGCGGGCCTAGACGAGAAGCGGCAGGATCGCGCCGGCGGTTCCTCGCAGGCTCACGCTCGCCCGCCCGGTAAGCGGCGTGGCCTGCGGGTTCACCTCGATCACGCGCGCCCCGGAGTCCAGCGCCAGGAACGGGAGCGACGCCGCGGGTTCCACGACCGTGGATGTCCCCACGCAAAGGAAGACGTCACAGGTGCGCGCCGCGGCCACGGCGGTGGCAAGAACCTCGGGGGGCATCGCTTCGCCGAACCACACCACGTCGGGCCGCAGCAGCGAGCCGCAGCGCGGGCACGTGGGTACGTGGTCACCCTCCGGCCACGACTCGACGGGGTGATGCCGGTCGAAGCACTTCACGCGGCGGATGTTGCCGTGCAGCTCGACGACGCGCTGGCTCCCCGCCTCGCGGTGCAGCCCGTCCACGTTCTGCGTGACCAGGGTGAAGTCGACCTCGTGGCCGCGGCACTGCCGCTCGAGGTCCGCGAGCGCACGGTGGCCGGCATTGGGCTGCGCCTTCGCCACGACCCCCCGCCGCCACGCGTACCAGTCCCAGACCAGCTTCGGATTCGCCTCGAAAGCTTCCGGGGTCGCGAGCTCCTCGGGCCGGAACTTCTCCCACAGGCCGGTGAGGGCATCGCGAAAGGTGGGAATCCCGGACTCCGCCGAGATACCAGCGCCCGTGAGCACGGCCACCGACGTCGCGTGGTCGAGCAAGTCCCGCGCGCGGGCGATATCGCCGGTCATAAATGTAGGGGACGGTTCCTGGGAACCGTCCCCAATGTTCATTCGGGCTGGATGTTGGCCTTCTTGATGATCTCGCCCCATTTCTTGGTTTCGGCGAGCTGGAAGGTCGCGAGTTCCTCGGGCGTGGTGGTGAAGGCATCGACGCCGGTCTTGTCGTAGAAGGAGGTGACGGGGCCGGCCTTGGTCGCGGCGACGAGGAGCGCGTTCAGCCGCCTGACCACCGCGGGCGGGGTGCCGGCGGGCGCGTAGGCGGCGAACCAGTAGCTCATCTCGTAGCCCTTCACGCCCGCTTCCGAGATCGTCGGCAGGTCGGGAGCGAGGCGCGAGCGCCTGGCGCCGGAGTAGCCCAGCGCGCGCAGCTTGCCCGCCTGCACCTGCGGCAGCCCCGTCGTGGTGTCGGTGATCATCATGTCGATGGTGCCGCCCAGCATGTCGGCCACGGCGAGCGGGTTGCTCTTGTAGGGCACGTGCAGCAGCTCGATGCCGGCCATCTGCTGCAGGAGCTCGCCCGCGATGCGCGACGACGAGCTGCCCGAGCCGAAATTGATCCTGCCGGGGCTCTTCTTCGCGTGCGCGATGAACTCCTGCACCGTCTTCACCGGCAGGCTGTTCTTCACCACCATCACCTGGCCGCCCTTGCCCAGGCCGGAGAGCGGCGCGAAATCCCTCACCGGGTCGTAGGAGAGCTTCTTGTAGAGGTGCTCGTTGGCCGCGTGCGTCGTGTTGGTGGTGATGAGCACCGTGTAGCCGTCCGCCGGCGCCTTGGCGACGTACTGCGCGGCGATCATGCCGCTGGCGCCGGGCTTGTTGTCGATGACCACGGCCTGCTTCGTCTCCGTGGAGATGGCCTGCCCGACGGCGCGCGCGAGCGTATCGGTGGCGCTGCCGGCCGCGAAGGGCACGACGAACGTGATCGATTTCGTCGGGAATTCCTGCGCGGCCACGCCCGTGGCGGCGAGCGCCAGGGCAAGCGCGGCGATGATTCTCTTCATGGGTCTCCTCCGGTCGTCTGATTGAAGTCTTCGGGTACTTCCACCGCCAGGTCGAGCACCAGGAAGGCGAGCGACTTGCCGTGCGAATCGAGGTTGAGGGAGTCGTTCACGCCACCGTCGAGCGCGTCGTCGAGGACGAAGTTCATCGCGCGCAGGTTGGGCAGCACGTAGCGCGTGACCCTGGACGGCTCGCGATGGGCGAAGACCGCGGCCATCGCCGCCTCCGTCACCTGCGCGACCAGCAGGTCCCAGTACTCCGGGTGCCGCGCGATGACGCTCACGTTGGAGCGGTTGCCCTTGTCGCCGGCGCGGCCGTGGGCGAGCGTGCGCAGGGGCACGGTGCGCGAGCCCATCATTGCACCCAGTCGAAGCGCGCCTGCACCGCCTCGCGCGGCACGAAGCAGGACGCGGTGGAGAGGCGCTGGCGGATCGCGGTGCGCACGCCGCCGCCGCCCGCCGGCCCGCAGGTGTAGAGCGCGGTGACTTCCTGCGCGAGCCGCTCGGCCGCCTCCCGATCGTGATGCCGGGCGGCCACGCGCAGCCGCACGTCGCGCGCGTCGCCGATCGGCGCCTTCGAGAAAAGCCGACCGTGATCGTCCGCGAGGACGCTCACGACGCCGATGAGGTCGATGCGAAGCGCGAGTTCGGGCAGCCGCCTGGCGAGGATCTCCGCCGCGAGCCTCGCCCTCGCCTCCGCGCCGGGCCCCGCATAGGAAATGCCGCCTTCCGCGAGCCATCCGCCCTCGTAGAACGCGGTCACCTTGAGGGTCGCGGGACGCTCGTGGCCGCGCACGTCCGAAAGCGCCACGCGATCCGGCCCCACCTGGGTCACGTGCGCGTGCGTGATGTCGGCCGTGACGTCGGGCGTGAGGTAGGCCGCGGGATCGTGCACCTCGTACAGGAGCTGCTCCTTCACGGTGGCGATCGTGACGCAGCCGCCGGTGTGTTCCGCCTTGCCGATGACGCAGCTTCCGTCCTCCGACACTTTCGCGATCGGGAAGCCGACGTTGGCGAGATCGGGGACGTCGTTGAACCCCGGGTCGGCGAAGTAGCCGCCCGTGACCTGCGCCCCGCACTCGAGCAGGTGGCCCGCCATCGTGGCGCGACCGAGCCGGTCCCAGTCGCCCGCGTCCCACCCGAAATGCGCCATCGCGGGTCCCACGGCGAGCGAGGGGTCGGCCACGCGCCCGGTGACGATGACCTCGGCGCCGGCGTCCCACGCCGCGGCGATCGCTTCGGCGCCCAGGTAGGCGTTCGCGCTCACCGGCACCCGGCTCGTGTGCAGGTGCCTGGCGAGAAGCTCGTGGTACTCCGGGCCCGAGAGGTCGTCGCCGGTAACGATGGCGATGCGCGGATTCGGGAAGCCCTGCAAATGGGCGATCTCGTCGATGCGCCACGCCGCGGCTTCGGGATTGGCCGCGCCGAAGTTGGACACGATGCGGATGCCGCTGCCCAGGCATTCGGCGAGGATGGGAGCCACCAGCGCGTCGAGCATCGGCTCGTAGCCGGCCCCGGGGTCTTCGCGGCGGCGAAGCTGGGCCAGCGCGAGGGTGCGCTCGGCCAGCGTCTCGAGCATGAGGCAGGCGGGCCCGCCGTTCTCGGCAAGGGTGGTCACCACCGGGTCGGCGGCGTCGATGCGGTCTCCGGAGAAGCCCGCGCCGCAGCCGATGAGCAGAGGTTGTCGCGCCATGGCGGGGACTCTATAGTGGGCGCAGTTATCGGGGAATTCGTTATTTCGGATGGATTGATCGATGGGGCAGATGAATCTTTCCACGCGGCAACTGCGCGCGTTCCTCGCGCTCGCGGAATTGCGGAGCTTCACGCGCGCCGCGAACCGCTGCCACCTGTCGCAGCCGGCCTTCAGCGCGCTGGTGCGCTCCCTCGAGGAGGCGCTGGGCGCGCGCCTCTTCGACCGCGACACGCGAAACGTGGAACTCACCGCCGAGGGGCGGCTGCTGGAGGAGCCGGCGCGGCGCCTGGTCGCGGACTTCGAGGGGCTGGTCGCCGACATGGGCGATCGCGTGGCCCGCCGCAAGGGGCGGGTGAGCGTCGCGGCCCTGCCGTCGCTCGCCGCCGGTTGGCTGCCGGGGCTTTTCGCCGAGTTCCGCCGCACCAATCCCGGCGTCGATCTCGCCCTCCACGACACGCTCTCCGACCAGTGCCTGGACCTCGTGCGCGCCGGACGCGCGGATTTCGCGCTCGCGGCCACGGGCCCGGAGAGCCCCGAGTGGACCACAGAGGTGCTCTGCCGCGACCGGTTCCACCTCGTGTGCCGCCGCGACCACCCGCTCGCGACGAAGGCGGCGCTGCGCGTGAAGGACCTGGCCGGGTACCCGTTCGTGCACTTCTCCCGCGCGAGCAGCGTTCGCCAGCACCTGGAGGCGGCGTTGCATCCCCAGCAGATGGCGACCGTCCTGGAGGTCGAGCACCTCACCACCGTCATGGGGATGGTCGAGGAGGGGGTGGGCATCACGGTGGTGCCGGGGCTCACGCTCTTCGAGTTCGAGCGCGGCTCGCTGGTGCACCGGCCCTTCAACCTGGCGGGACTCACGCGGACGATCTACCTCGTGCGCCGCGCGGACCGCAGCCTGTCGATCGCGGCACGCTCGCTGTATGAGCTGATGATCGAACGCAAGCCGGTGTCGCGCCGGAATTGAAATAAATCAAGAAAACGCGACGCCGCTCCGGGTCGCGAGAACCCGGGTGTCGCCACGCGGTCTGTGCGGTACGACCCACTCATCCGAGGAAGCCCCATGAAGTCGATCGCCACGCTCATCGCCGCCGGCACGTTCGCCCTTTCCACCGCCATCCTTTCGCCGGTCGCGCTCGCGGCCACCGAGCACGACCACGGCCACGGCGCGGAAGCCGCCAAGCTCCAGCTCGACCACGGCAAGAAGTGGGCGACGGACGAGCCGCTTCGGCGCGCCATGGTCTCCATCCGCGAGTCCGTCCACGGCGCACCCGCGCCGATGCACAAGGGAACCGCCAAGCCCGAGGCCTATGCCGAAGTGGGCAACCGCATCGAGGCCGACGTCGGCCGCATCGTGAAGGAGTGCAAGCTTCCCCCGGATGCCGATGCGCAACTGCACATCGTGGTCGCCGACCTCATCGCCGGCGCCGACGCCATGAAGGGCGCGAAGGACGGCAAGGCCGGCCGCGCCGGCCTCATCAAGGTCGACGGCGCACTCAAGGCCTACGCCGCGCACTTCGACCACCCCGGCTGGAAATAGCGTACCCGGTACATGTACCCGGTTCACGAACCGGGTACATGACCGCTGGTTGATGGGGGCGGGTGCCCCGCCTGCGGGGATCGTGCGACCATAGCGGTCGCCATGACGTCCCCCATCGTCCAACCCGGATTCCGACCCGTCGCGATCGGCGGCCCGTTCCTGAGGACCGTCGGCCCGCTCTACGGGCGCTGGGACGGTGAGCGCGTCCGCCTGGGCTTCCGCGTCGAGGAACGGCACGCAAACATCGCCCACGCCTGCCACGGCGGGATGCTCACCACGTTCGCCGACATGCAAATGGCGGCGGCGACGCACTACCAGTGGCCGGAGATCGCAGGCCACAGCTTCCCCACCATCAACCTCACGACCGACTTCGTCGCCCCCGTGCCCCTGGGCGCGTGGCTCGAAGGCACGGCCGAGGTGATCCGCGCCACCAGGACGCTCGTCTTCATCCAGGGCACCGCGACCGTTGACCGCGCCACGGTGCTTCGCTTCAGCGGCGTCTACAAGATCGGCCCGAAGCGCGATTACGCCAACCCGCGCGACCCCTTCGGCCTGCTGCCCGACTCCCCCACGAAGAAGAAGTGACCATGGAACAACCCGTCGTCATCGCAGTAGCCATCACCGGCTCCGTCCCACGCAAGAAGGACAACCCCGCCGTCCCCGTCACGCCCGCCGAGCAGGTCGAATCGACGCACCAGGCCTACGAGGCCGGGGCGAGCCTCGTGCACATCCACGTGAGGAATCCCGACGAATCGTCCGGATCCGATCCGGCGCTCTTCGCCCGGGTCCAGGAAGGCGTGAAGAAGCACTGCCCGGGGATGATCATCCAGTTCTCCACCGGCGGACGGGGCCGGGAGGCGAGCCTGCGCGGCGCGATGCTCCACTTGAAGCCCGACATGGCCTCGCTCGCCACGGGCTCGGTCAACTTCGCGACGATGATCTACGAGAACCCGCCGGACTTCATCGACGCCCTCGCGAAGACGATGCTCGAGCAGGACATCAAGCCCGAGTGCGAGCTCTTCGACCTCGCCATGCTCTACAACGCGGCGGACCTCGTGAAGCGCGGGCTGCTCAAGTCCCCGCCGCACGTGCAGTTCGTGATGGGCATCAAGGGCGCCATGCCCGCGAGGCGCCCCGTCCTCGAGTTTCTCCTCGCCGAGCTCCGGGCGGTGCTTCCCGGCGCGACCTGGACGGCAGCCGGCGTCGCGCGCCACCAGTTCGAGGTCGCCCAGTGGGCGCTGGAACTGGGCGGCCACTGCCGCACCGGGCTCGAGGACAACATCCGCTTCGACGAGACGCGGCTCGCGGCGAGCAATGCCGAGCTGGTGAAGAAGATCGCCGACGTGTGCGGCCGCCACGGGCGGCGCCCGGCCACCCCCGCCGAGGCGCGCAAGCTGCTGGGACTGCGGCCGGCCTGATCCCTTTCGCCCTCAGGAGCGGTCGATTTCCTCGGCGAGGACTTCCTTCGCGATCTTGAAGGACTCCAGGGCCGCGGGCGCCCCGCAGTAGACGCCGCACTGCAGGAAGATCTCCTGCATCTCCTCCTTCGTGACGCCGTTCCGGATCGCGCCGCGCAGGTGAATGCGCAGCTCGTGGGGGCGATTCAGCGCCGTGAGCATCGCGAGGTTGAGCATGCTGCGCGTCTTGAGCGAAAGCCCCTCGCGCGTCCAGACCGCGCCCCACGCGTGCTCCGTGAGGTACTGCTGCAGCGGCTTCATGAAGTCGTCCGCCTTCGCGATCGAGTCGTCCACGTACTTCTCGCCCAGCACCTTCCTGCGCACGGCGAGTCCGGCCTTGAAGCCCTCGTTCTCGTTCATCGTTTCCTCCTGAAAGTCGGGCGCCTGGCGGCCAGGTCGCCCGGTCCGCCGCGGGACCAGGCCGCTACTCGACGGTGACGCTCTTGGCGAGGTTGCGCGGCTTGTCCACGTCCGTGCCGCGCTTGAGCGCCGTGTGATACGCCAGCAGCTGCACCGGGATCGTGTGGACGATCGGCGACAGGAGCCCCACGTGGCGCGGCGTGCGGATCACGTGCACGCCCTCGCTTTCGCTGAAGTGGCTGTCGAGATCGGCGAACACGTAGAGCTCGCCGCCGCGCGCGCGCACCTCCTGCATGTTGCTCTTGACCTTCTCCAGGAGCGAATCGTTGGGCGCGATCACCACCACGGGCATCGAGGAGTCGACCAAGGCGAGCGGGCCGTGCTTCAACTCCCCGGCCGCGTACGCCTCGGCGTGGATGTAGGAGATCTCCTTCAACTTCAACGCCCCCTCGAGCGCGACCGGATAGTGAATCCCGCGCCCGAGGAAGAGCGCGTGCTCGCGCTCGGCGAAGCGGTCGGCCCAGGCCTGGATCTGCGGCTCGAGGTTCAGCGCGTGCTGGATGCTGCCGGGCACGAAGCGAAGCTGCTCGACGGCGGCCGTCTCGGCCTTCGCGTCGAGGAGGCCCCTCGACTTCGCCAGCGCCAGCGTAAGCGTGAAGAGCGTGACGAGCTGGGTGGTGAACGCCTTGGTCGAGGCCACGCCGATCTCCATGCCGGCGCGCGTGTAAAACACGAAGCGCGAGGCGCGCGGAATGGCGCTTTCGAGCACGTTGCAGATCGAGAGCGTATTGGCGTGCCCCAGCTCCTTCGCGCGCTTGAGGGCCTCCATCGTGTCGAGCGTCTCGCCGGACTGCGAGATCGTGACCACGAGCTGGCGCGGATTGGCGATCGAATCCCGGTAGCGGTACTCGTGGCCCAGCTCCACGTTGCAGGGCACCTTGGCGATCGATTCCAGCCAGAAGCGCGCGACGAGACCGGCGTAGTAGCTCGTGCCGGAAGCGAGGATGAGGACAGCGTCGATGTCGCGGAAAGCCGCGGCGGCGCCCGCGCCGAAGAGCCCTTCCACGTCGATGCCGCCGTCGATCACCGCTTCGATCGTGTCGGCCACGGCACGCGGCTGCTCGTGGATCTCCTTCTGCATGTAGTGGCGATAGGGGCCGAGGTCGACGGCGTTGGCCGACAGTTCGCTCACGCGCTCGGCCCGGTGGACGGGGTTGCGCGCGGCATCCACGACCTCGACGCCGCCCCGGCGGACGGCCACCACGTCGCCATCCTCGAGGTACATGACGCGACGGGTCTCGGAGATGATCGCGGAGACGTCGGAGGCGAGGAAGTTCTCGCCCTCGCCCAGGCCCACCACGAGCGGGCAGCCCATGCGCGCGCCGGTGATCGTCTCCGGGTCCTTGAGCGCCACCACGCCGATCGCGTAGGCGCCGCGCAGGTCCGCCGCGGCCTTCTGCGTGGCCACGAAGAGGTCGCCCGTCGCCTTGAAGTAATGGTGAACCAGGTGGGCGATGACCTCGGTGTCGGTCTGCGAGTCGAAGGCATAGCCCAGGGCCCTCAGGCGCGCACGCTGCTCCTCGTGATTCTCGATGATGCCGTTGTGCACGACGGCGATCTCGCCGGAGGAGACGTGCGGGTGCGCGTTGGGCTCCGTGACGCCGCCGTGCGTGGCCCAGCGGGTGTGGGCGATGCCGACGATGCCGGTGAGGTTCTCGGCCCGGGCGGCGCTTTCCATCTCCGCCACGCGCCCGACGCGGCGCACGCGCCTGATGCCGCCGTCGAGGACCGCGATTCCGGCGGAGTCGTAGCCGCGGTATTCGAGGCGCTTGAGCCCCTCGGTGAGGATGGGCACGACGTTGCGACTGGCGATGGCGCCGACGATTCCGCACATGGCCGTGATTTTCTCACGAAAAACGAAGCCCTCCGCGGCATTGCCGGGGAGGGCTGAAGGCAGGCGACGAGCTCTCGGCCTCACATCGCCTGGCCGATGACGGGATGAGGAGGAGACCCGTGCATCTGGGGCTCACTCTACGCGGCGCTTCCCGGCGATTCGCCGGCGTGCCGCACACCTCGACTGCCGAATATCGGACAAACCCCGTCTCAGGGCGGGCCTGGGGAGCGGCGCCCGGCGCGGCCCAGGACCAGGCTCGCGATCACGGCCGCCAGTAGCGTGGCCAGGGGCGCGGCCAGGGGGGCGTACCAGCCCGCCCGCAGGGCGACGAGGCCGCCCGCGAACGCTCCCGCCGCGGCCAGCGCACCGACCGCCGGCGCGACCGGGGCAGCCACGAGGACGACCAGGGCGGCGGCAGCCGTCGCGAGGAGCATGGCCGGCAGCGGCGCTTCGCGAATGGGGCGCCCGTGGAGCAGGGTGCGCACGGTCTGTGCGTGCGCGAGAACCGCAGCGGGCTCCGCAGAGGAGGCCTCCCATCCCGCGAGCGACAGGGGCTGGGCCACGCGGTCCTCCGGCCCGGCCACCGCGGCCACGAACACGATCCGCCCGCGAAAGAGCCTTGCCAGGGCCTTGTCGTCGCGGATCTCGACGAGCCTTCGCGCCGGCACATAGCGATAGGCCGGGCCCAAGGCGTAGTCGATGAGCCCCTGCCCGCAATTCCCGTCGAGCACCTCGCAGAGCCAGCCGGCGGAGGTGGGCCACCTCCCCTGCTCGGTGGGCAGTGCCAGCACGACCTGCCGCACGACGCCGTCCTCGTCGCGCGGCAGGAGCGTGAAGACGAGGGAGCGCGTGTCGACCCCGCGCAGCAGCGCCTCGTGGATCGGCACCACCTCGCGGCGCGAGCCGACCGTGACGCCGATCGCGAGCGGTGCCGCCGCCTGCGCCACCGAAAGCGCGGTGGCGAGCGCGTCGTCGAGACCGGGCGCGGCCGCCTCGAGCGAGGCGCTCGGAAGCGCCGTGTGCAGGGCGATGGCCCGCGGGCTGCCGCGCGCGATTCGCACCAGTACGTCGGGGAGCTTCCGCAGCGCGAAGCCCACCGGATCCGCGTCCGGCGATACCGCCGCGTGATCGTCGAGGCCGACGACGAGGATGTCGTCCGGCGCCTTCCCGGGCTGGATCGCGCGCAGGGTGCCGAACCCCGCGTCGAGGATGGCGAGGCTCGCGAGCGAGCCCCAGGGCGAAAGGTGGAAGGCGAAGCCCGCGAGCGCCAGCGCCGCGGTGGCCAGGAACGCGGGTAGCGGGGAGGGGCGAGCGCCGGCTGTCGGATTCGAGGACATGAAGCGCATCTTAACGGGCCGGGGCGCCGGTGCTAGACTCGCCGCAGTCCTCACGCCCGGCGCCCAAGAGCATGAACGGCGAATCCCCCAGCGCTTCCCAGTTGGCCGCGATCGGCGACGCGTTCGTGCGCGAGCTCGCCGCGCTCGGCCGCGTGCGCACCTACCCCCGGAACACCGTCTTCATCACCGAGGGCGATTCGAGCGATTCCGTGTTCGTGATCCTGTCGGGCAAGGTGAAGGCCTTCGTGTCCGACGACGAGGGCCACGAGCTCATCCTCAACACGCAGGGACCCGGCGACTACGTGGGCGAGATGGCCCTCGACGGCAAGCCCCGCTCGGCCTCGGTGGTGACGCAGGAGCCCACGATGTTCTCGGTGGTGCAGCGCGAGCCGCTTCGCGAGGCCATCCGCAGGAACCCCGACTTCGCCCTCGACATGATCGGCAAGGTGATCGAGCGCGCCCGCGAGGCCACCGACAACGTGAAGAACCTCGCGCTCCTCGACGTCTACGGGCGCGTGGCGCGGCTGCTGCTCAACATGGCGGTGGAAGCCGACGGGAAGCTCCGCATCCCGGAGAAGATCACGCAGCAGGAGATCGCCGAGCGCGTGGGTGCCTCGCGCGACATGGTGAGCCGCATCTTCCGCGACCTCACCGTGGGCGGTTACATCACCGTCCAGAACCGCATCGTCACCATCAACAAGAAGCCGCCTGCGCGGTGGTGACCGGCGGGAACGGCGTTCGACCGGACGACAAGTCGCCGGTCAACGCCGGGACGCGGCAAGAGACCATCCCGCGGACGAAACCGGTTACTTCGACTTCTGCGGTCGCTTCCAGCCGGGCCTGGTGACCTGTTTCTTCTCGGTGACGGTGAGCTCGCCCGGTGGGGCATCTTTCGTGATCGTGGCCCCGGCGCCGATGGTGGCGCCGCGGCCGATGGTCACCGGCGCGACCAGTTGCACGTCGGAGCCGATCTGCACGTCGTCCTCGATCACGGTGCGGTGCTTGTTGGCGCCGTCGTAGTTGCAGGTGATGGTACCGGCGCCGATGTTGACGCCCTTGCCGACGGTCGCGTCTCCCACGTAGGCGAGGTGGTTGGCCTTGCTTGCGCGCCCGATGGCGCTCGCCTTCACCTCGACGAAGTTGCCGATGTGCACCTCGTCGGCGAGCTGAGTCCCGGGCCTGATCCGCGCGTAGGGGCCGATGCGCGCGTTGGCGCCCACGCTTGCCTCCTCGAGGAGGGAGAAGGGCCGTATCTCGGTGCCTTCGCCCACGGTGACGTCGCGCAGGATGCAGTTCGCGCCGATCTTCACGCCGTCGCCCAGCGCGACCTTGCCTTCGAAGATGCAGTTCACGTCGATCGAGACGTCGCGACCGCACGCAAGCTCTCCGCGCACGTCGACGCGCGCGGGATCCGCCAGCGTCACGCCGGCGTCGAGGAGGGCCTGGGCACGGTCCATCTGCAGGAGCCTTTCGATGCGTGCGAGCTCGCGCTTGGAGTTGACGCCGAGGCATTCGGTGGGCGACTGCGGACGCCGCACCGCGACGGGATAGCTCTCGGCGACCGCGGCCGCCACGATGTCGGTCAGATAGTACTCGCCCTGCACGTTGTCGTTCGTGAGCCCGGCCAGCCACGCCTCGAGCTTCGCGAAGGGGGCGGCGACGACGCCGGTGTTCACCTCGCGAATGGCGCGTTCGGCCTCGGAGGCGTCGCGTTCCTCGACGATGCGGGCGACGCGGCCCGAGGCGTCGCGCACGATGCGCCCGTAGCCCTTCGCGTCTTCCACCTCCTGCGTGAGAAGCGCCAGCTGGTTCTCGGCCGCGGCATCGACGAGCGAGCGCAGCGTCCCGGTCGCGATGCGCGGCACGTCGCCGTAGAGGACCAGCACGACGCCCTTCGGTTCGAGCATCGGCATCGCCTGCATGACGGCGTGGCCGGTGCCGAGCTGCCGGTCCTGCATCGCCCACGCGACATCGGGCGCCTCGAGGTGCGAGGTGACGGCCTCGCCCCCGTGCCCGATCACCACCGCGAGCCGGGTGGGTGCGAGCCTTCGGGCGGAGTCGAGCACGTGCAGCAGCATCGGCCGGCCGCCCAGCGGATGCAGGACCTTGGGCAGGCGCGAGTGCATGCGCTTGCCCTGGCCGGCGGCGAGGATGACGACCTGGAGGGATTGGGTGGCCATGCGCGAGTGGACGGGTGTTTCGTGGCGGTCAGGACGCGGAAATAAAAAGGGCAGGATCCGTGGATCCTGCCCGAATGTGTTGCGCCTCTAAATCAAGGAGTTTCGTGATCCCCCCCCCAACCCAGGCGACAAACCCGACATAGGGCCCGTCGCATCGGTCCTTCCTCTTGCGTACTGATGTGACACAACGCACATTTTAGCACAACGACCGGGTGCCAGGCCCGGCAAAACCGGCCCTCTAGCGTGTCTGGCGCAGCTTCCGGATGGCGGCGAGTTGCGCCACCGCCTCGGCGAGAACCGCCTGCGCCTCGGCGATTTCCATGAGGCCCGTCCGGTTGGTGATGGCGTCCTCGGCGGCGCGCTTGGCTTCCAGGGCCTTGGCCTCGTCGAGGTTCTCGGCGCGCACGGAGGTGTCGGCCAGCACGGTGACCACGTGCGGCTGCACTTCCATCATGCCGCCGGAGACGTAGATGATCTCTTCCTTCGCTCCGCCGGGGGGCTGGATGCGCACGCTGCCCGGCTTGATGCGGGTGAGGAGCGCGGCGTGCTCGGGAAGGATCCCCAGCTCTCCCGCCTCGCCCGGGGCGACGACCATCTCGGCTTCCCCCGAGAAGATCGCCTGCTCGGCGCTGACGATGTCGACATGAAGTGTCTTGGCCATTTGTTGCCCTCGCCCCGGCCCTCCGCCTCGCGGAAGGGGGGAATTGTCTATTGCAGCGTCTTGGCTTTTTCGATGGCCTCTTCGATCCCGCCGACCATGTAGAAGGCCTGCTCGGGGAGGCTGTCGCATTCGCCGTTCACGATCATGTTGAAGCCCTTGATCGTGTCCTTGAGCGTGACGTACTTGCCGGGCGACCCGGTGAAGACCTCGGCCACGTGGAACGGCTGCGAAAGGAAGCGCTGGATCTTGCGCGCGCGGGAGACGGCGAGCTTGTCCTCGGGGGAGAGCTCGTCCATGCCCAGGATCGCGATGATGTCGCGCAGCTCCTTGTAGCGCTGCAGCACGGCCTGAACCGCGCGCGTGGTGTTGTAGTGCTCCTCGCCGATCACGTTCGGGTCGACCTGGCGCGAGGTGGAGTCGAGCGGGTCCACCGCGGGGTAGATGCCGAGCGAGGCGATGTCGCGCGAAAGGACGACGGTCGCGTCGAGGTGGCCGAAGGTGGTGGCGGGCGACGGGTCCGTCAGGTCGTCCGCGGGCACGTACACGGCCTGGATGGACGTGATGGAGCCGGTCTTGGTGGAGGTGATGCGCTCCTGGAGGCGCCCCATCTCCTCGGCGAGCGTCGGCTGGTATCCCACCGCCGACGGCATGCGCCCCAGCAGCGCCGACACTTCGGTGCCGGCCAGCGTGAAGCGGTAGATGTTGTCCACGAAGAAGAGGATGTCGCGGCCCTCGTCGCGGAAGCGCTCGGCCATGGTCAGGCCGGTCAGCGCCACGCGCAGGCGGTTGCCCGGGGGCTCGTTCATCTGGCCGAACACCATCGCCACCTTCGACTGCGAGAGGTCCTCCTGCACGATGACCTTCGCGTCCGACATCTCGTGGTAGAAGTCGTTGCCCTCGCGCGTGCGCTCGCCCACGCCGGCGAAGACCGACAGGCCCGAGTGCTGCTTGGCGATGTTGTTGATGAGCTCCAGCATGTTCACCGTCTTGCCCACGCCGGCGCCGCCGAAGAGGCCGATCTTGCCGCCCTTGGCGAACGGGCAGATGAGGTCGATCACCTTGATGCCGGTCTCGAGCAGCTCGACCGACGGGGAGAGCTCGTCGAACTTAGGGGCCGCGTGGTGGATCGAGCGCAGCTCGTCCGACTTGACCGGCCCGCGCTCGTCGATGGGGCGGCCGAGCACGTCCATCACCCGACCCAGCGTGCCGGGGCCGACGGGAACCGAGATCGGCGCGCCGGTGCCCTTCACCTTCATCCCGCGGCGCAGCCCGTCCGAGGAGCCCATCGCGATGGTGCGCACGATCCCGTCGCCCAGCTGCTGCTCGACCTCGAAGGTGAGGCCCTTCTCGGCGAACGAGTCGGCCTCCTCGACGAGGGTGAGCGCGTCGTAGATGTTGGGCATCGCCTCGCGCGGGAACTGGATGTCGATCACCGCGCCGATGCACTGGACGATCCTGCCTTCTGCCATATGGGTCGCACTCATGTTGATATCCCGTAAGTCGAGTCTTTAGACGGCTGCGGCGCCACCGACGATCTCCGAAAGCTCCTTCGTGATCGCCGCCTGGCGCGACTTGTTGTAGACGAGCGTGAGCTGGTCGATGACGCTCGAGGCGTTGTCGCTCGCGGACTTCATCGCGACCATGCGGGCCGACTGCTCGCTCGCGATGTTCTCCGTGAGCGCCTGGTAGACGATGGCCTCGAGATAGCGGCCGAGGAGCTGGTCGAGGACCGTCTTCGCGTCCGGCTCGTAGAGGTAGTCCCAGCCGCCGCGCGCGGTGCGGTCGGTCTCCTGGAGGCGATCGGCCGTGAGCGGCAGCAGCTGCTCGACCACCGGCTCCTGCTTCATCGTGTTGACGAAGCGCGTGTAGATCACGTAGATCGCGCCGATCTCGCCCTGATTGTAGGCCTCGACCATCACGCGCACCGGGCCCACCAGCTTGTCGAGGTGCGGCGTGTCGCCGATGTGCGTGAGGTGCGAGACGATCTTCCCGCCGAAGCGCTGCAGGAAGCTGAAGCTCTTGTTGCCGAAGGCGGTGAAGCGGACCTTGCGGCCATCCTCCTGCCACTCCTTCACCTTGCCGGTGAGAAGGCGCAGCGCGTTCGTGTTCAGGCCTCCGCACAGGCCCTTGTCGGAGGTGACGATGATCACGCCCACGTCCTTCACGCCCTCGCGCTTCACCAGGAAGGGATGGCGGTACTCGGGGTTGGCGTTGGCCAGGTGCGCGGCGATGTTGCGGATCTTGTCGCCGTACGGGCGCGCGTGGCGCATGCGCTCCTGGGCCTTCCTCATCTTGGAGGCCGCGACCATCTCCATGGCCTTGGTGATCTTGCGCGTGTTCTGCACGCTCTTGATCTTGGTCCGGATTTCCTTGGAGCCAGCCATCGCAGTTGTCCTAGAAGGAACCGTTCTTCTTGAAGTCCTTGATCGCGTCGTGAAGCCTGGCCTCGTCGTCCTTGGACAGGTCCTTGGTGGACTCGATGCGGTCGACGAGATCGCCGTACTTGCCCTTCACGTAGTCGCGCATCGCGCGCTCCGCGGAGAGCGCCTTCTTCACCTCGATGTCGTCGTAGTAGCCGTTGTTCACCGCGAAGAGCGTGAGCGCCATCTCCCAGACCTGCAGCGGCTGGTACTGCGGCTGCTTCATGAGCTCGGTCACCATGCGGCCGCGCTCGAGCTGCTTGCGGGTGGCCTCGTCCAGGTCGGAGGCGAACTGCGCGAAGGCCGCCAGCTCCCGGTATTGGGCCAGCGCCAGGCGCACGCCGCCGCCCAGCTTCTTGATGACCTTGGTCTGCGCGGAGCCTCCCACGCGCGACACCGAGATGCCCGCGTTGATGGCGGGGCGGATGCCGGCGTTGAAGAGGTCGGTCTCGAGGAAGATCTGGCCGTCGGTGATCGAGATCACGTTGGTGGGCACGAAGGCCGACACGTCGCCCGCCTGGGTCTCGATGACCGGCAGCGCGGTGAGCGATCCGGTCTTGCCCTTCACGGCCCCCTTGGTGAACTTCTCGACGTACTCCTCGTTCACGCGCGCGGCGCGCTCGAGCAGGCGCGAGTGCAGGTAGAAGACGTCGCCCGGGTACGCTTCGCGGCCCGGCGGGCGGCGAAGCAGCAGCGAGATCTGCCGGTACGCCCAGGCCTGCTTGGTGAGGTCGTCGTAGATGATGAGCGCGTCCTGGCCGCGGTCGCGGAAGTACTCGCCCATCGTGCAGCCGGAGTAGGGCGCGATGTACTGCATCGCGGCGGGGTCGGAGGCGGTGGCCGCGACGACGATGGTGTAGGCCATCGCGCCGTGCTCCTCGAGCTTCCTCACCACGTTGGCGATCGTGGAGGCCTTCTGGCCGACCGCGACGTAGATGCAGATGAGGTCCTTGCCCTTCTGGTTGATGATCGTGTCGACCGCGACGGCGGTCTTGCCCGTCTGGCGGTCGCCGATGATGAGCTCGCGCTGGCCGCGGCCCACCGGCACCATCGCGTCGATGGACTTCAGGCCCGTCTGCACCGGCTGCGAGACGCTCTTGCGCCAGATCACGCCCGGGGCGACCTTCTCGATGGGCTCGGTCAGCTTGGCGTCGACCGGGCCCTTGCCGTCGATGGGCTGGCCGAGGGAGTTCACCACGCGGCCGATGAGCTCGTTGCCGACCGGCACCTCCAGGATGCGGCTCGTGCACTTGACGGTGTCGCCCTCGGAGATGTGCTCATAGGCGCCGAGCACCACGGCACCGACGGAATCGCGCTCGAGGTTCAGGGCCATGCCGAAGGTGTTTCCCGGGAATTCGAGCATCTCGCCCTGCATCACGTCCATGAGGCCGTGGATGCGGCAGATGCCGTCCGTCACCGAGATCACCGTCCCCTCGGTGCGCTTCTCGGCGGCCACCTGGAGGTTCTGGATCTTCGACTTGATGAGTTCGCTGATTTCAGCCGGATTGATTTGCATGCGGGGCTCCGATACGTAGTGTTGCGTCAGCGCGCGAGCGCGACTGCCATCTGTGCGAGCGCGTCGCGCATCGAGGCGTGGATCACCTCGTCGCCGACGTGGACGCGGGCTCCACCGATGAGGGATGCGTCGACCTCCACCGTCGCCTCGACGCTGCGCCCG
>JAGRPO010000227.1 GCA_019449455.1 Betaproteobacteria bacterium
CCGAGCTGCCCGGCGCCCTGCGGCGTGGCCGCCTGCGTGGCGAAGGCTTCGAGCGTCCTTTCGAGCGGGCTCATGGCGGCGTCATTGTAACCGCGAGGCCCGCGCGCGATGCCGCTCGAAGTCGCGCGCGAAGCGGGCCGCGACGGCGGGGCTTCCCGAGATCACCACGATGTTCTCCGCGTTCTTCTCCTGCGCGGCCCGGGTGAAGTTGTAGCTGCCGGTGACGACGACGGGCGATGGCGTGCCCGCGTCGATGAGGACGACCTTGTTGTGGAAGGCGGCGAAGTCGCCGGCGAGCCAGATGCGCACGCCGGCGCGGTCGAGGCTCCTGAGCACCGGGAGCCCGCCCGATTCCTGCTGCTTCGCGTCGCCGATCAGCTCCACCGCCAGCCCGCGGCGCGCCGCGTTCGAAAGGGCTGCCGCGATGCGCCGGTCGGTGAAGAGGTAGGCCTGCACCTGGACACTCGCGCGAGCGGCAGCGACGCGTTCCGCGATGACGCGGGCGACATCGTCGCCGGGGGTGAAGTAGGCCTCGACGCCCGCCGCCGCGGGCTCCGCCTCGCGCCCGGGCGCCGGCCCGGCGGCGGCCACCGCCGCGGCGAGCGCGAAGGCGAAAGCGCCGGCGACCGCCTTCACTCGGAGCGCTGCATCACCGCGGCGAAGAAGCCGTCGGTGTCGTGCACGTGGGGGAGGAGCCGCAGGTAGCGCTCGCAGCCGGGAATCGCCACGCCCTGCCGCGCCAGCACTTCGGCGCACGGCACGATCGAGAATTCCGGGTGCGCGGCGAGGAAGCGATCGACGATGGCTTCGTTCTCCTCCTCCAGGAGGCTGCAGGTGCCGTACACGAGACGGCCGCCCGGCTTCACCAGGCTGCCGGCGGCCTCGAGGATCGCGGACTGCTTCGCGTTCAGCTCGGCGAGCCCCGCCTCCGTCTGCCGCGTCTTGAGGTCGGGATTGCGCCGCAGGGTCCCGAGGCCGGTGCAGGGCGCGTCGACGAGCACGCGGTCGACCTTGCCGCGCAGCCTCTTCACCTTGGTGTCGTTCTCGCCGCTGATGCGCTGCGGGTGCACGTTCGACAGCCCCGAGCGGCGAAGGCGCGGCGTAAGGTTGGCCAGGCGCTTGTCGGAGACGTCGTAGGCGTAGAGGCGCCCATGCGAGCCCATGGCCGCGCCGAGCTGGAGGGTCTTGCCGCCCGCGCCCGCGCAGAAATCGACCACCATGTCGGTGCGCCTGGGCTCCACGAGCAGCCCCAGGACCTGGCTGCCCTCGTCCTGCACCTCGACCGCGCCGTCGAGGAACATCGGGTGCCGGTTGAGGACGATCTTCTCCTTCAGGCGCACGCCGACGGGCGAGAAGCGCGCGGGCACGCCCGGCGTGCCGTCCGCCTCGAGGCGATCGAGCACGGCCTGGCGCGGCGCCTTCAGCGTGTTCACGCGCAGGTCGAGCGGGGCGGGATGCTGCAGGCTCCGCGCGAGCGCGAGGATCTCGTCGTCGGCATAGCGCTTGCGCAGGCGCGCGATGACCCAGTCCGGGAGGTCGGCCTTCACCTCGAAGGGCTGGGCGTCGAGGTCGGCCGCCTTGAGCGCCGCGAGCCAGGCGCGCTCCTCGGCGCGCAGCAACTGCTCGAGGCTGCCGATGCTGATCCCCTGGAGCTTCACGAGGGAGGCGAGCGCCAGCTCGCGCGGCGAGGCCGAGGGCGTGACGGCCTCGAGCAGGCGCCGGCGGCGCAGGACCGAGTACACCGTGTCGGCGATGATCGCGCGGTCGCGCGCGCCCAGCGCCCGGTGTTCGTGGAAGTGGTGCTTGAGCGCGACGTCGGCGGGCGTGCGCAGGGGCAGCACCACCGCGAGGGCGTGGACGATGGCCTCGAGCTGCCCGCGGGTGAAGGAGGCGGACATCAGCGCCCCCTCACCGAGGTGGCCGTCTGCTCGACGACGAGGCGGTTCCTCGCGACGGGATAGCGCAGCTTCACCGGGAGGTAGTGCTGCTCCACGCCCAGCCAGACGTCGACCGCTTCCTCCGGCTTTTCGCCCGCATGGCGCAGGTGAAGGGTGGGCGCGCGGCCGAAGGGGAGCTCCAGCTCCTCGACGCCCAGGACCTGCAGCCGGTACTGGTAGAGGCGGCGCTGGGTATAGACGCGAAGCTCCATGGAATCGCCTTTCGGGGGCATGTGGGCAAGCTGGAAGATCATCGAGAGCCAGTCGACGGTCGAGTCGGCGAGGGGGCCGGTTCGCCTGCTGTCGCCGCGCCGGAATTCCACCTGCCGTGCGTCCCAGTCGAAGGCGAGGCCCTCTTCCGGCGTGTCGCCGCGGCGTTCGGTGAAGCGCTCGGGCCGCAGGCCCTCCGGCGTGACCCGGCCGCTCGCCAGCTGGTCGATGCGGCCTTCGAGGAAGAGCGTGAAGAATCCCGTGGCCTGCGCGCTGCCGGTGATCTCGTAGCGGTCGCCGTCGCGCTTCCACGTGTACTGGGCGTCGCCGTCGGCGAAGGCGGAGGTGAGCGAATAGGCGATCGTGATCTCGTCGGGCAGCGCGTCGGCGACGAAGGCGGGCAGCTCCGGCGGTGCGATGGGAACCGAGGGCAAGGCGGCCGCGACCAGCTCGGGCATGGGCTGCGACTCGGCCGAGGGTTGCGGCTCGAGGAAGTCGGGCGCGATGTCGGCCGCCTCGACGGCCGAGGGGAGAAAGGCCGTCGCCTCGCCGGGCCGCGGCTCGGATTTCCTCTGGCGCGCGCGCGGCTTCGGCGCGGGCGCGGCCACGGGCGTGGGCTCGGCGGCCGGCGCCGGCGCGAGCGTGGCCGTGTATTCCGGAGCGTCCGGACCGGCGTCGTCGCCTTCCGGCATCCGCAGGCCCACGAGCGCCGCGCCGTGCACGACCGCGGATACCGCGACCGCCACGGCGGCGGCGCGATACGCAGGGGGCAGGGCGCGCAGGAGGTCCATGGCTAGCGCGTCGTGACGCTCACGAGCGTCTGGTCGAGCCTGAGGCCGTTGGCGTCCTCGAACACGACGCGCACGGGGAGGTTGAAGCGGTCGCGCGCCAGCCACAGCTGCGCGTGGCTTTCCTGCTCGCTTTCCGTCACGCGCTCGTAGTGCGTGGTGTCGAACTCGCCCGCCGGGGTGGAGAGCCGCGGCTCGTCCACCTTGCGGTAGGAGTAGAGATCCACCTTGCGCCCGTTGGACATGTGCATGCGGACCCGGCCGCCGCCCGGCGGCGCGTTCATGAACTGGTACATGATCGACAGCCGGTCCTGCGTGCCGGGCGGAAGCGCGAGGGTCTTCTCCTCGCCGCGGTACTCGGAGCGAAGGAGCGACCTCTTCCAGTCGAATTCCGCGAGGATGTCGCGGCTGCGGTCGCCGGCGCGCCTCTGCTCGAAGCGCAGCGGCTGCAGCCCGCCGGGCCCGACGCGCCCCTCGCTCAGCAGCACGACGGTGTCGTCGCGGAAGAGCTTGAGCACGCCCTCGGCGCGCGTGGTGCTCTCGATGCGGTAGGTGTCGCCCGTGCGGACGTAGCTCTCGGAGACGCTGCCGATGGTGATGCCGTTGGTGGATATCCGGTACTCGGCCTCGACTTGCGTCGGGACGGCGAAGGCGGGCGCGGCGAGGAGGCAGGCAAGGGCGAAGGCGGCGACTCTCATGGCGGGTCCCGGGGAGCGATGGCCCAGTCTCCTGCAACGCCGGACCCCCGCACCTGGACGACATCCGCGCCGCGGAATTCCACGCGCCCCGCGGCGAGCCATCGGGCCGCCTGCGGGTAGATGCGGTGCTCCTGCGCGAGCACCCGCGCGGCCAGCGCGTCCTCCGTGTCTCCCTCGAGCACCGGCACCGCGGCCTGCACCAGGATCGGCCCGTGGTCGAGGGCGGGCGTCACGAAATGCACGGTGGCGCCGTGCAGCTTCACGCCGGCCTCCATGGCGCGCCGGTGCGTGTCCAGGCCCGGGAACGAGGGCAGGAGCGACGGATGGATGTTGAGGATGCTTCTCGGGTAGCGATGAATGAAGCCCTCGGTGAGGATGCGCATGAAGCCCGCGAGGAAGAGGTAGTCCGGGGCGAAGGCGTCCACGGCCTGCGCGAGCGCCGCGTCGAACGACTCCCGCGAAGGATGGGCCTTGTGGTCCACGACGCGCGTCTCGATCCCGCGGGAAGCCGCCCACGGCAGCCCGCCGGCGGCCGGGCGGTTGGAGATCACGGCCCGGAAGTCGAGCCCGGGCTGGGCCTCCACCAGGGCCTGCATGTTGCTGCCCCGGCCGGAAATGAGGATGACCGCGCTCTTCATCGCGTTCGGGGACGTGTTCGCGAGCGCGTCCCCGCCGGCCCTCAGACGACGACCGTCTGGGGCGCGTCGCCGGCGCGGGCGACGATGGTGCCCACCTCCCAGGCCGGCACCCCGTGGATGCCGAGGGTGGCGATGGCGTCCTTCGCGTGCTCCTTCGCCATCACGAGCACCATGCCGATGCCGCAGTTGAAGGTGCGGTGCATCTCGGCCTCGGGGACGCGACCGTGCTCCTGCAGCCAGCCGAAGACCGCCGGCTGCGGCCAGCGCGACTTCTCGAGGCGGGCGGCCGTGTTCGGCGGCAGCACGCGCGGCACGTTCTCGACCAGGCCGCCGCCGGTGATGTGCGCGATTCCCTTGATCGGCAGCTTCTCGATCAGCGCGAGGACCGGCTTCACGTAGATGCGCGTGGGCTCGAGGAGCGCCTCGCCCAGCGTGCGCCCGTCGAGGCGCTCGTCGAGCTCGACCTCGGTGACGGCGAGGATCTTCCTGACCAGCGAGAAGCCGTTGGAGTGCACGCCGCTCGAGGCGAGGCCCACGATGGTGTCGCCCGGCACGATCGCGGACCCGTCGATGATGCGGTCCTTCTCCACCAGGCCCACGGCGAAGCCCGCGAGGTCGTATTCGTTCGGGTCGTAGAGGCCCGGCATTTCCGCGGTCTCGCCGCCGATGAGCGCGCACCCGGCCTGCTCGCAGCCGGCGGCGACCCCCTTCACCACGTCGGCCGCGACTTCCACGCGCAGCTTCCCGCAGGCGAAATAGTCCAGGAAGAAGACGGGCTCGGCGCCGGTGACGAGGATGTCGTTCACGCTCATCGCCACCAGGTCGATGCCGACGGTGTCGTGCTTCTTCATGCGGAAGGCGAGCTTGAGCTTCGTGCCCACGCCGTCGGTGCCGGAGACCATCACGGGGTTCTTGTACTTCTTCGACACTTCCACCATCGCGCCGAAGCCGCCCAGGCCTCCCATGACCTCGGGGCGCATGGTGCGCTTGGCGAAAGGCTTGATGCGTTCGACCAGCTCGTCGCCCGCGTCGATGTCGACGCCGGCGTCTCGGTAGGTGAGGGGGGTGGGGGCAGCGGTCACGGCGGCGCTTCCGGAGGGGAAACAGACCGAAATTCTACCGCATGCGAGGCTTCCGGTCTTTGGAACCCGGTTCGTGTACCGGGTGCGTCAGGCGTCGCCGCTGCCCTTCATGGCCGGCAGGTGCTCGCGGGCGAAGTCGAGCATGCGCTGGATGGAGACCTTGGCGCGCCTTCCCACGGCGGGATCGACGTGGATCTCGTTCTTCCCGGTCTCGAGCACCTCCAGCAGGTTGTGCAGCCCGTTCATGGCCATCCACGGGCAGTGCGCGCAGCTCTGGCAGGTCGCGCCCTTGCCGGCGGTGGGCGCCTCGATGAAGTTCACGCCGGGCAGGCGCTTCCTCATCTGGTGGATGATGCCGCCGTCGGTGGCGACGATGTATTCCTTCGCGCCGAGCCGCTCGGCAGCCTGGATCATGCCGGTCGTGGAGCCCACCGCGTCCGCCATCGCGATGACGCCCGCCGGCGACTCGGGGTGCACCAGCACCTTGGCGCCCGGGTGCTTCAGCTTCAGCTCCTCGAGCTGCTGCGCCTTGAACTCCTCGTGCACCACGCAGGAGGCGTTCCACAGGAGCATGTCCGCGCCCGTCACGTTCCGGACGTAGTCGCCGAGGTGCTTGTCCGGCGCGAAGAGGATCTTCTTTCCCTGCGCGTGCAGGTGCGCCACGATCTTCTCGGCGATCGACGAGGTGACCATCCAGTCGGCCCGCGCCTTCACCGCGGCGCTGGTGTTGGCGTAGACCACGACCACGCGGTCGGGATTGGCGTCGCAGAACCTCGTGAACTCGTCGGCGGGGCAGGCGAGGTCGAGCGAGCATTCGGCGGCGAGGTCCGGCATGAGCACGCGCTTTTCCGGGTTGAGGATCTTGGCCGTCTCGCCCATGAAGCGCACGCCCGCCACCACGATCGTCTTGCCCGGGTGCTCGTGGCCGAAGCGCGCCATCTCGAGCGAATCCGACACGGTCCCGCCCGACTCCTGCGCGAGGTCCTGCAGGTCCGGGTGCACGTAGTAGTGGGCCACGAACACGGCGTCGAGGGCCTTCAGGCGCTCCTTGATGCGGCGCACGAGGCCGGGTTTCTCCTCGGGCGTGACGACGCGCGGCGGCTTGGCGGGGGCGATGCCGAGAGCGCCGTCGAAGCGCTCGAAGCGGATCTGGATGGGGGTGGCGACGGCCATGGAGTTTCTCCGGTGACGGTTCGATTCTGCCATAGGGGAAGCGTTCCCCGCCCGTGCTAGAATCCGCTTCGCATTCAACGCGTTCCGCGTGCCCATCGCGGGGCGCGCCCGGGCCAAGCCGGGCGGCGCAATCCTGCGCCGCGGCGCCGGCCCAGGGAGTCCCGATGAGACAGCTTCTCCTCGACTTCACCCAGGCCCCCGCGCCCACCTTCGAGAACTTCGTTCCCGGCCGCAACGCCGAGGCCCTGGCGGCCGTGCGCGCGGCGCTCGCGGGCATTCCCGAGCGCGTGCTCTACGTGTGGGGCGAGACGGGCTCCGGCAAGTCGCACCTGCTGCGCGCCTTCGCGGCGGCGCGCGAGGGCGCGCGGTACGTGCGCGGCGAGGACTACCTCGGCGCCGAAGCCGGCGGCATCCTCGTGCTCGACGACGCCGAGCGCCTGGGCGAGGCGAGGCAGGTCGCCCTGTTCAACGCGTTCAACGAGCGCGCCTTCGACCTCATCGTCGTCTCCGCCCACGCCGCCCCGAAGGACGTCGCGCTGCGCCGCGACCTCGCCACGCGGCTCGCCACCGGCCTCACCTACCTGCTCCTGCCGCTCACGGACGAGGAAAAGCGCGCCGCGCTGGCGGCCCACGCGAAGGCGCGCGGCTTCGCCCTCTCCGAGGAGGTGGCGTCCTACCTCCTCACCCACGCGCGGCGCGACATGCCGTCGCTCATCCGGGCGCTCGACGCCCTCGACCGGTATTCGCTCGAAACCGGCCGCCCCGTCACCGTGCCGCTGCTGAAGTCGGCGCTGCAGCCCGAGCTCACATGAAGCTCGCGCTCTTCGACCTGGACGACACGCTGCTCGACGGCGACAGCGACTGGCACTGGGCGCAGTACCTCATCGAGCGCGGCGTGATCGGGCGCGACGACTACGAGCGCCGCAACGAGGTCTTCTTCCAGCATTACCGGCGGGGCACGCTCGACATCCGGGAATACCTCGCCTTCCAGCTCGCCCCCGTCGCCGGCCGCCGGCGCGAGCAGATCGACGAGTGGCAGCGCGAGTTCATGGCGACGAAGATCCGTCCCATCATCCACGCGAAGTCGCCGGCCCTCATCGCCTCGCACGCCGGCGCGCTCGTGGCGATCGTCACGGCGACGAGCCGCTTCATCACCGCGCCCATCGCCCGCGAGCTGGGGGTGGAGCACCTCATCGCCACGGAGGCGGAGGAGTCGCCCGACGGGCGTTTCACCGGCCGCCCGGCGGGCACGCCGTCCTTCCGCGAGGGCAAGGTCGCCCGGACGCACGAATGGCTCGCCTCGCTCGGCCGGCGCCTCGAGGATTTCTCCGAGACCTGGTTCTACTCCGACTCCCACAACGACCTGCCGTTGCTCGAGCTGGTGTCGATGCCGGTGGCGGTCGATCCCGATCCCACGCTCGAAAGCCACGCCCGCGATCGCGGCTGGCCCATCCTGAGGTTGCGCGCATGATCAAGAAATTCATCTCGCGGGTCTTCGGCCGGGGCGCCAAGCAGGCCGCGCACCCGTCGAAACCGGCCGTCTACGGCCCGGACAAGCACCACATCCACAAGGACCACATCAGCCGCGGCGCCCGCAAGACCTGCGAGGAGCTGCAGCGCGCCGGGCACACGGCGTACGTGGTGGGCGGCGCGGTGCGCGACCTCCTGCTGGGCAGGCAGCCCAAGGACTTCGACGTGGCCACGAGCGCCCACCCGGACGAGGTGCGTTCCCTCTTCCGGCGCTCGCGCATCATCGGCCGGCGCTTCCAGATCGTGCACGTGATGTGGGGCGCGGAGACGGTGGAGGTCTCGACCTACCGCGCGCACTTCACGACGAAGGACCCCGAGGCGGAGGAGGACGCGGACGGCGCGGACAGGCAGGACGAGCACGGGCGCGTGCTCTCCGACAACGTCTTCGGCACGCAGGCCGAGGACGCGGTGCGCCGCGACTTCACCGTGAACGCCCTCTTCTACGACCCGGTGAAGGAGGAGGTCTGGGACTTCCAGCACGGCGTGAAGGACCTCATCGCGAAGAAGCTCGTGATGATCGGCGACCCGGCCACCCGCTACCGCGAGGACCCGGTGCGCATGCTGCGCGCGGCGCGCCTGTCGGCGAAGCTCGGCCTCGCGATCGAGTCCAAGACGGCCGCGCCCATCGCCTCCCTCAAGCACCTCCTGGAGAACGTGCCGCAGGCGCGCCTCTTCGAGGAGATCCTGAAGATGCTGCTCTCGGGCAACGCGGTCGCCTGCGTGCAGCGGCTGCGCGAGCTGGAGCTGCACCACGGGCTGCTGCCGCTGCTCGACGACGCGCTCGAGGACCCCGCGACCGGCCCCTTCGCCATGGCGGCCCTCAAGGCGACCGACGACCGGCTGCGCGAGGACAAGCCGGTCTCCCCCGCCTTCCTGCTGGCCGCGCTCCTGTGGGGCCGCGTGGAGCGGCGCTGGCACGAGCTCGAGGAGAAGGGCCAGCCCTCCACGCCCTCGCTGCACTCGGCCATGCACGACGCGCTCGACGCGCAGCGCGGGTCGCTCGCCATCCCGCGCCGCTTCGACGCCACGATGAAGGAACTGTGGCTGCTGCAGCCGCGCTTCCTGCAGCGCGGCGGCACGCGCCCCTTCCGGCTGCTGGAGCACCCGCGCTTCCGCGCCGCCTACGATTTCTTCGAGCTGCGCGCGCAGGCCGGCAACGCGAGCGTGGAGATCGCGCAGTGGTGGGAGCGGTTCCAGGAGGCGGGGGGCGACGAACGCGAGCGCATGCTGCACGCGGACGAGGGGCCGAAGAAGAAGAAGCGCCGCCGCCGCGGCGGCAAGAGGCGCCCGGACGACGGCGGCTCCCCCGAGGAAGTGGCGCCGGGCGCCGACGAATGAACCCGGTTCGCGCGGTGGTCGCGCTGGGCTCCAACCTCGACGGCCCCGAGGCGCGCGTGCGCCGGGCGTTCGACGAGGTGGGCGCGCTGCCTTCGACGCGGCTGGTGGCCCGCTCCGCCCTCTATCGCACCGCGCCCGTGGGCTACCTCGACCAGCCGGCCTTCGTGAACGCCTGCGCGCTGGTCGAGACGTCGCTCGCGCCGCGCGAGCTCCTCGAGGGGCTGCTCGCCATCGAGCACCGCCACGGCCGCGTGCGCGACATTCCCAACGGCCCGCGCACGCTCGACCTCGACATCGTGCTCTACGGCGACCTGGCGATGCACGAGCACGGCCTGACGCTGCCCCACCCGCGCGCCCACGAGCGCGCCTTCGTGCTCGCGCCGTTGCTCGACGTGTGGCCCGATGCCATCATTCCCGGTCGCGGCGCGGCCTCGTCCTTCCGCGGCGCGGTGCGCGACCAGGCCATCGAGAGGCTGCCGGACACCCCATGAAACACCGCTTCATCGTGGTCGAAGGGCCCATCGGCTGCGGCAAGACGAGCCTCGCGAAGCTGCTGGCGCGGCGCCTGAACGCGAACGTGGTGCTGGAGGAGCCGGAGGCGAACCCCTTCCTGCCGCTCTTCTACCGCGACATGCGCCGGCACGCGCTCTCCACGCAGCTCTACTTCCTCTTCCAGCGCCTGCACCAGCTCGAGGGCCTGCGCCAGCCCGACCTCTTCGGCAAGCCGACCGTGGCCGACTTCGCGCTGCAGAAGGACCCGCTCTTCGCCCGCCTCACGCTCGACGACAACGAGTTCGGGCTCTACACGCGCATCTTCGACCACGTGAGGCCGCAGGCGCCGACGCCGGACCTCGTGGTCTACCTGCAGGCCAAGGTCGAGACGCTGGTCGAGCGCGTGCGGCGGCGCGGCAACCCGATGGAGGCGGGCATCCCGGACGACTACCTGCGCGCCATCTCCGACACCTACACGCGCTACTTCTACAACTACGACGACAGCGCGCTCCTCATCGTGAACAGCGAGCGGCTGAACTTCGTGGACGTGCCGGAGCACTTCGACCTGCTGGTGGAGCGCGTGCAGTCGATCCGGGGCGGGCGGGAGTTCTTCAACCGCGCGTAGGGCGGCCTCAACCGCGCGCGAGGCGCGCCGCCGCCGCGGCGAGTCCCGTGACGAGGGGCCAGTCCCCGCTCGCCAGGGCGGCGGGCGGCGTGATCCACGACCCGCCCACGCACGCGACGTTGGGCAACCGCAGGTAGTCGGGCGCGGATTCGGCCGTGATCCCCCCGGTCGGGCAGAAGCGAAGTCCCGGCAGCGGCCCCGCGAGCGCCTTGAGCATGGCCACGCCGCCGGCCGGCCCGGCCGGGAAGAGCTTCAGGTGCGAGAAGCCGGCGTCGCGCGCGGCGATGGCCTCGGAGGGCGTCATGACGCCCGGCAGCACGGGGATGCCCGCGTGCCGGCTCGCCTCGACGAGCGGCGGCGTCAATCCGGGCGTGACCGCGAACACGGCGCCGGCGCGCTCGGCCGCGGCGAGCTCCCCGGGGCGGGTGACGGTGCCGGCGCCGACCAGCGCCTCGGGCACGGCCTCGCGCATGAGGCGTATGGCTTCCAGCGCGACGGGCGTGCGCAGCGTCACCTCGATCACGCGGATGCCGCCGGCCACGAGCGCGCGGGCCAACGGGACCGCCTCCTCGAGCCGGGCCAGCACGACGACGGGAATGACGGGCGAGGCGGCGAGGATTTCCTCGACGGTGGGCTTCATGGCGCTTCCTCCGCGTCGAAGGTGACGGCGCCTTCCTCGGCGCTGCGGGCGAGCGATCGCATGGCGCCGAAGAGCTCGCGGCCCATGCCCGTGCGGTTCGCCGCCAGGTCGGGGCGCGCGGGCGGCCTCGCCGCCAGCTCCTGCGCCGCGACGCGCACCTCGAGCACGCCGGCCTCGGCATCGAGGCGGATCACGTCGCCGTCGCGAACGCGCGCGAGCGCGCCGCCGGCCGCGCATTCCGGCGACACGTGCAGGGCGGCCGGGATCTTTCCCGAGGCGCCCGACATGCGCCCGTCGGTGACGAGCGCGACGCGATGGCCGGCGTCCTGCAGGTTCGCGAGCGTCGGCGTGAGCGCGTGCAGCTCCGGCATCCCGTTCGCGCGCGGCCCCTGGAAGCGGACGACGGCGACGACGTCGCGGTCGAGCGCGCCGGCCCTGGCGGCGGCGTGGAACGCCTCCTGGCTGTCGAAGACGGCCGCCGGGGCCTCGATCACGCGGTGCTGCGGCTTCACCGCCGAGACCTTGATCACCGCGCGGCCGAGGTTGCCCACGAGGAGGCGGATCCCGCCGTCGGGCGAGAACGGCGCCGACCGGGGAGCGAGCACGGCGGC
>JAGRPO010000228.1 GCA_019449455.1 Betaproteobacteria bacterium
CAGCATCACGTGGTAGCCGCCGGGCCGCAGCTCCACCGGCTTGCCGGCCGGAAGCGGGATTTCGTCTACCGCCCGCATGGACATGATGTTGTCCTTCATCCGCATCTCGTGGACTTCGACGATCTTGGCGGCCGGCGAGGCGGCGCCGACGAGCGAGACGTTCTCGCTGCTCTTCAGCTTCATGAACGCGCCGGTGGACGCCTGCTTCGTCACCGTGCCGCGAACCCACGCGTCCGTCACCGTCACGTCCGCCCATGCCTGCGACGCGACCAGCGCCCAACCTGCGATGCACAGCACCCGCAACTGCCTGTTCATTACCGTTCCTCTCGCAATATTCGGCGATTCAATTATAGGCGCGCAGGGATTGGCCGGTGATCGTGCTATCCATTCGACATCCTGGACGCGCAATCGTGACCGTCGGATGGGTCCCAAAAAATCGGGTCCAGCCAAACACGTCTGGCCCCGATTTTTTACCCATCGAGAGATGGGGACGCTGGCGCTTTCCCATCCCGACGGTCGCGCGCCCAAGGATGTCGAATGGATAGCACGATCGCCGGCCCCGCTGGATACGCCGTGCCTGTGCGCGCATCGAACTCGCGGCCCGGATCGCTGCGTGCAATTTCGACGCCGCGTCCACGGAGCGCGATGGGAGGCGCCCGGGAAAAGCGATCGCGATCCTTGGGCACGCGACCGTCGGGACGGCGCAGCGCAAGCGGCGCCGTCTCTCGATGGGTAAAAATCCGGGTCCTGGCGTGTGTTGCCTGGACCCGGATTTTTGGGACCCATCCGACGGTCACGCTTGCGTACCCAGGATCGCGATCGCTTTTCCCGGGGGCCTCCCCGATTACCCTAGGCCTTGCGCAAGTCTTCCTTCCGAAGCGGCAGCGTGCGGATGCGCTTGCCGGTGGCGGCGAAGACGGCGTTGAGGACGGCAGCCTGGAAGGGCAGGATGCCCGGCTCCCCGTGCCCGCCCCAGAAGCCGCCGGTGGGGACGAGGACGAGCTCGACCTTGGGCATGTCGCCGATCATCGGGATCGGGAAATCGTGGAAGTTCGACTCCTGGATGCGGCCGTCCTTCACGGTGTTGGCCTCGAAGAGCGCGCCCAGGCCGTAGACCGCGTTGCTCTCGGCCTGCGCGGCGCAGGTGTCGGGGTTCACCACGTGGCCCGAGTCGATGGCCACGACGTAGCGCAGCACCTTGAGGGCGCCGCCCGCGTCGACCGTCACCTCGACCACGCCGGCCGCGTAGCTGCCGAAGCCCTCGACGACGGCGAGGCCGCGGCCCACGCCCGCGGGGAGCGCCGTGCCCCAGCCCGCGGCCTTGGCGGCCGCCTCGAGCACGAGGCGGTTCTTGTCGCCGGGCTTGAGCATCGCCAGGCGGAAGGCGAGCGGATCCTTGCCGGCGGCCTGCGCCAGCTCGTCGAGGAAGCACTCGCGGTAGACGCCGTTCTGCTGGCCGGGCGCGCGCCAGAAGCCCGTGGGCACGTGGCCGTTGCGCAGCGCGTAGCCCACGTACTGGTTGGCGATCTCGTAGGGCATGTCGGAGAGCGTGCGCACGGCGGTGAAGTCCACGCCGCCGCGGCGGGCGCCCGGCATGACGGTGTCGAGGATCGAGGGGCAGGCCACCTTCGCCTCGAAGGCGACGAGGTTGCCCTGCGCATCCAGGCCCCCGCGCAGTTTCACGAGGCTCGCGGGTCGGTAGTAGCCGTGCTGCATGTCCTCCTCGCGCGACCACATGAGCTTCACGGGCTTGCCGGGCATCGCCATCGCGATCTTCACGCCCTGGCGCACGAAGTCCTGCGACGCGCCGCGGCGGCCGAAGCCGCCGCCCAGCATCATCTTGTGGACCTCGCACCGCTCCTGCGGAACGCCCGCGGTGCGGGCGGCTTCCGCAAGCGAGGCCTCGCCGTTCTGCGTGGACGTCCACACCTCGACGAATCCGTCGGGCTTCACCCACGCGGTGCACACCTGCGGCTCCATCGTCGCGTGGTTGAGGTAGGGCGAGGCGTACTCGGCCTCGAGCACCTTCGCCGCCGTGGCGATCGCCGAGTTCGCGTCGCCCGCCTTCTTCGCCTCCATCATCTTCGGGTCGGCCAGCCCCTCGCGGAACATGGCCTGGATCGTGGCGTCCGACGCGTTGCCGTAGGCGCCCACGTCCCATTCCACCTTCAGCTTCTTCAGCGCCTGGTCGGCCCTCCACCAACTGTCGGCGACCACGGCCACGAACTCGTCCTCGCGCACGACCTTCTTCACGCCGCGCATCTTCTCGGCGCTCGCGGAATCGACCGACTTCACCTTGCCGCCGAACACCGGGCACTGCGCGATGGAGGCGTGGAGCATGCCGGCCAGGACGACGTCGGTGCCGAACACGGGCTTGCCGAGGACCTTGTCGGGGATGTCGAGGCGGCGAAGGGGCTTGCCCGCGATCTTCCAGTCCTTCGGGTCGCGAAGCGCGACGTCCTTCGGCGGCGGGAGCTTCGCCGCGGC
>JAGRPO010000229.1 GCA_019449455.1 Betaproteobacteria bacterium
CGACTTCGTGGGCGAAGGCGGAGCGCTCGACGGGCGGACGGCGTGGGCGACGCGCGCCATCGGAAACCTCCACCGCCCCACCTTTCCCGACGGCCTCGCCGGCACGCCCCCGGGGCCGCTCTCGAAGGGATTCGACACCTGGAGCCCGTTCAACGTGGGGTTCCAGCTCGACCTCGTCCTCAACCAGCTCGTGAAGGGCGCGCTCGGCGACACCTCGACGGGATGCGCGGGCCGCGCGGCGGCGGGGGCTCCCGCGGGAGCCCCCGACGCAGGGCTCCCGATCGCGCGCAACGGCATCCAGATCTTTCCCGGCGGCATGCCCGTCTACCGCGCGGGCGCCCTCATCGGTGCCGTGGGCATTTCGGGAGACGGCGTCGACCAGGACGACATGGTGGCCGCCCTCGGCCTCGCCAATGCGGCGAAGGCGATGGGAACGGGCTTCGGCCATGCACCGGCGGCCATGCGAGCCGACCAGCTCGCGCCGCTCGGCGTGCGCCTGCGCTACGCACAATGCCCGCAGTCGCCCTTCAACGATTCCACGCAGCAGGACGCCTGTGCGGGGATCTGACCGCGCCCGCCCGTCTCTCGCCGCCCTCGCGCTGGCGGCGATGGCCGGCGCCGCCTCGCCCGGCGCCCTGGCGCAGGAGGGGCTCAAGCCCGCGGCGAACGAGGACCGGAAGCTTCCACCCGACAAGCCCGCCGACCGCGAGATCGGCCAGCGCCGGCCGGGTGAGGCGAAGCCGCTCGAGTTCTTCCCGCCGCCGGCCGACCCGAGCCAGGTGCCCGGGCCGATGCCGGGAACGCTCCGCCAGGCGCTTCCCGTGCCGGACCGCTGGCGCATCATGCAGGCCCTCGGCTTCAAGTTCCCGTTCACCGACCCCTACAACCAGAACATCCTGAAGGGCGACCTGCCCATCGGCGACGATCCGTGGTTCCGGGAGAAATTCCCGGATCTCGCGAAGCGGCTCTCCCCGGACTGGTTCTTCAACGTCGGCCTCGTCTCCGACACGCTCGTCGAGGCGCGGCGGCTGCCCACGCCCGTCGGCGCGCAGACGACCGGCCAGGCGGGGCAGGTCGACCTCTTCGGGCGCGGCCGGCAGTCGACGGTCGCGCAGACCGTGGTCGTGTCGCTCGCCCTCATCAAGGGCGACACCACGTTCAAGCCGCCCGACTACGAGTTCCGCTTCGTGCCCGCGTTCAACGTGAACCAGTCGCGCGTGGAGGAGGTGAGGGCGCTTCGCGTCGATCCGCGCGCGGGCACGCGCCGCACCGACAACCACGTCGGCGTGCAGGAGATGTTCGCCGACGTCCACCTGCGAAACGTATCGCCGCGCTACGACTTCGACTCGGTGCGCATCGGGATCCAGCCGTTCATCTCGGACTTCCGCGGGTTCGTCTTCCAGGACGTGCCCTTCGGCGTGCGGCTCTTCGGCACGCGCGACAACAACCACTGGCAGTACAACCTCGGCTGGTTCCGGCGGCTCGAGAAGGACACCAACTCGGGGCTGAACGACGTCGGCGCGCGCATGCGCCGCGACGACGTGTTCGTGGCGAACGCCTACCGCCAGGACTTCCCCGTCCTGGGCTTCACCTCGCAGGCCACCGCCATCCTCGACGTGAACCGCGAGGGCAAGGGCGCCTACTACAACAACAACGGCTTCCTCGAGCGGCCCGCTTCGCTGGGCGACGAGCGCCCGCACGACTACACGGTGGGCTACCTGGGCTGGAACGGCGACGGGCACTTCGGGCGCTGGAATCTCCAGGCCTCCGCGTACGCGGCGCTCGGCCGCGACGAGCGCCATCCGCTCGCCGCGCGTGCGCAGGACATCCGCGCCGGGTTCGCGGCGGCGGAGCTCTCGCGCGATTTCAGCTGGGTGCGACTGCGCCTGAACGCGCTCGCGGCCTCCGGCGACAAGGATCCCTTCGACGGCAAGGCGACCGGGTTCGACGCGATCCTCGAGAACCCGCAGTACGCCGGCGCCGACACGAGCTTCTGGATCCGCCAGGCCGTCCCCCTCGTCGGCGGCGGCGGCGTGGCGATCTCGGGCCGCAACGGCGTGCTGCCGAGCCTGCGGTCCTCGAAGGACCAGGGCCAGTCGAACTTCGTGAACCCGGGACTGCTGCTGCTGGGCGTGGGGGCCGACGCGGACCTGCTGCCCGAGCTGCGCGTCATCGGCAACCTGTCGTACCTGCGCTTCCAGGACACCACGGTGCTCGGGGTGCTGCGCAACCAGGCGCCGCCGCACCGCGAGATCGGCTGGGACATCTCGGCCGCCGCGCAGTACCGCCCGTTCATGAGCCAGAACCTCGTGCTCAACGTCTCGGCGGCGGCCCTCCTTCCGGGCAAGGGCCTGAAGCAGCTCTACGACGAGGACCGGCGCGGCCCCCAGTACTCGGTCCTCGTGAACCTCATCCTCAACTACTGACGACATGGTCGAGGAACGAGCCGGAACCCAGACATGACACTGCGACGCCCCCCATTCGCCCTGGCTGCCATCCTCCTCGCCCTCGCCGTGCATGCCGACACGGGCAGCGAGAAACCGGTGGCGCGCGCGTACGTCGCCCACGCGCCTGCCCCGGAGAGGCAGACGGCCGCGCAGGCCGGGGCCAAGAGCGCCGGCTGCACCACCTGCCACTCGTCCACGGACCGCCATACGATGCACCAGAACCCCGGCGTGGTCCTCGGCTGCACGGACTGCCATGGCGGCGACCCGTTGGTGGAGAAGCCGGCCGGGGCGCTTCGCACGGACGCCGCCTACCAGGCGGCCCTCGAGAAGTCCCACGTGCTGCCGCGCTACCCGAAGGCGTGGAAGTGGCCCGCGAGCGCCAACCCGGAAGGCAGCTACACGCTGCTCAACCGCGAGGCGCCGGAGTACATCCGCTTCGTGAACCCGGGCGACCTGCGGATCGCGCGCGAGGCCTGCGGCGCCTGCCACCTGCCGATCATCCAGGCCTCCGAGAGGAGCCTCATGTCGACCTCGGCGATGCTGTGGGGCGGGGCGGCCTACAACAACGGGATCCTGCCGTTCAAGCGCTACATCCTCGGCGAGGCCTACACGCGCGAGGGCGTCGGCGCCACGCTCGTGAACCCGGTGAAGCCGAGCGACTTCCTCGTGGCCAAGGGGATCCTCCCGAGCGTGACGGCGCTGCCGTCGTGGGAGACGATCCCGCCCGCCGACGTCTTCCGCGTCTTCGAGCGCGGCGGGCGCGTGATCTCCTCGCAGTTCCCGGAGATCGGCCTGCCCAACAACACCGGCGCCCTGCAGCGGCTCGACGAGACCGGGCGGCCGGACATCAAGCAGTCCAATCGCGGCCCGGGGACGGGAAGCCGCATCGCGGTGCCGGTCATCAACATCACCAAGACGCGCCTGAACGACCCGCACCTCTGGTTCCTCGGCACGAACGAGCAGCCGGGCGACTACCGCTCCTCGGGATGCAGCGCCTGCCACGCGGTCTACGCCAACGACCGCGACCGGTC
>JAGRPO010000230.1 GCA_019449455.1 Betaproteobacteria bacterium
GACGGCCGCCGGGGCCTCGATCACGCGGTGCTGCGGCTTCACCGCCGAGACCTTGATCACCGCGCGGCCGAGGTTGCCCACGAGGAGGCGGATCCCGCCGTCGGGCGAGAACGGCGCCGACCGGGGAGCGAGCACGGCGGCGTCGCGGCTTTCCGGCGCCGCGTCGCGCCACGCCGCCTTGCCTTCCTCGAGGACCGCCTCGCTCGCATAGCGCGAGAGCCCCGGTCCCGCGACGGTGGGCACGTTCTCGTGCAGGAGGCCCCCGTCGAGGAGCTCGCCGATGAGGAAGCCCGTGCCCCCGGCGGCGTGGAACTGGTTCACGTCGGCGTCGCCGCTCGGGTAGATGCGCGCGAGCAGCGGCACGACCGCCGAGAGGTCGGCGAAATCCTCCCAGTCGATGCGGATGCCGGCGGCGCGCGCGATCGCCACGAGGTGGATCGTGTGGTTGGTCGAGCCTCCCGTCGCGAGCAGCGCCACGATCGCGTTCACGAGGGACTTCTCGTTGACCAGCCGGCCCGCGGGCGTGTACTCGCCCCCGGCGCCCGTGATCCGCGCGGCCCGCGCGGCCGCCGCGCGCGTGAGCGCCTCGCGCAGCGCCGTGCCCGGAGGGACGAAAGCGGCCCCGGGCAGGTGCAGGCCCATCACCTCCATGAGGACCTGGTTGCTGTTGGCCGTTCCATAGAAGGTGCAGGTTCCGGGCGCGTGGTAGGCGCGGGACTCGGCCGCGAAGAGGTCCTCGCGCGTGAGGCGGCCGCTCGCGTGCAGCTGCCGGATCTTCGCCTTCTCCTCGTTGGGAAGCCCCGTCGGCATCGGCCCCGCCGGCACGAACACCGCCGGCAGGTGCCCGAAGGCGAGCGTTCCGATGAGCAGGCCCGGCACGATCTTGTCGCACACGCCCAGGCACAGCACCGCGTCGAACATGTCGTGCGAGAGCGCGACGGCCGTGGCCTGCGCGATCACGTCGCGCGAGAAGAGCGAGAGCTCCATGCCCGCGCGGCCCTGGGTGATTCCGTCGCACATCGCGGGCACGCCGCCGGCGAACTGGGCCGTCGCGCCGGCCGCGCGCGCCGCCTCGGCGATCCAGCGCGGATAGGCGGCATACGGCGCATGGGCCGAGAGCATGTCGTTGTAGGCCGAGACGATCGCGAGGTTGGGGCCGCGCCCGCGGCCCAGGCTTTCCTTCTGCGGCTCGGCGGCGGCGGCGCAGCCGTGGGCGAGGTTCGTGCACGACAGCGCGGCGCGCCTGGGCGCCGCGGTGTCCACCGCGTCGATGCGGTCGAGGTACGCCCCGCGGCTCGCGGCGCTGCGGCGGCGGATGCGCTCGGTGACATGCGCGACGCGCGGATGCAGGTTCGGGGTCATGGATTCGGTCCTTTCATGGGTGCCCCTCCGCGGCCGGCGGCGCGTCCAGCGCGGCCGCGGCCCCGAGGAGCGCCGGGTGCGTCGCGTGGATGACGAAGCAGGGAATGGGGGCGAGGTAGGAGGCGAAGCGCCCCTTGGATTCGAAGCGGGCGCGAAACGGCGAGCGGTCGAGGAACGCCCCGACGCGGGGCACGATGCCTCCCCCGATGTAGACGCCCCCGCGGGCGCCCAGCGTGAGCGCGAGATCGCCCGCGACGCTTCCGAGCAGGGCGCAGAAGGTGTCGAGGGCCTTGACGCACGTCGCGTCCTCGCCGGAGAGCGCGCGCCGGGTGATCTCCGCGGGGGTCGCGGCGTCCGTCGCGTCGCCCCGGAGGGCGGCGACGGCCTCGCACAGGTTGACGAGCCCCTCGCCCGAGAGGGCCCGCTCGGCCGAGACGTGCCGGTAGCGCGCGCGAAGGTGGGCGACGACGCGCGCCTCGAACTCGTCGCCGCCGGCGAGCGTGACGTGGCCGCCCTCTCCCGAGATCGGCACGCGCACGCCCGCCTCGCGCAGCAGTCCCGAGACGCCGAGCCCGGTTCCCGGCCCCAGCACCGCAAGTGCCGCCCCGGGCACGGGCTCGCCGCCGCCGACCCGGTGGAGGTCCGCGGCGGGGAGATCGGGCAGGGAGAGCGCGAGTGCCGTGAAGTCGTTGATCACGCGCAGGCGGCGCAAGCCCAGCCGGGCCTCGAGCTCCTTCACCGAGAACGCCCAGCGATGGTTGGTCATGCGCACCTCGTCGCCGGTGACCGCCGTCGCGATGGCGAGCGCCGCCTGCTCCGGGCGTGGCATTCGGGTGCGTTCGAGGTAGGCCTCGATGGCCTCCGCGGGGCCCGCGTGATCGTCGGTCGCCAGCACCTCGATGGCGGAAAGCGCGCCGCCGGGATCCACCATCGCGAAGCGGGCGTTGGTGCCGCCGATGTCGGCTACGAGGCGCAAGGGCGCGGTCATGTCAGGGGCTCCAGAAGATATCCACGGGCACCTTGCGCTGGCGCAGGACGGCGCGGATGGGCATCTCGGCTTCGTCGCCGGGGAGGAGCGCGCGCTCGATCACGCCGCGCTTGTCGGCGCCGGCGATCTCCACCAGGATCGCGCGCGCCTCGAGCAGGGCCCTCAGCGTGAGCGTCATCCTCGGGTACGGGGCCCGCGGCGGGCGAACGGCGATGCAGGGCAGCGGGGCCTCCGGGTCGAGCGCGGCCGGCAGTTCGGACGCTTCCGGGAACAGGGACGCGGTGTGGCCGTCCGAGCCCATGCCGAGCACCACCACGTCGAAGGGCCGGGCGATCTCCGACAGGGCGGCGGCGGCCTGCGCCACGCCCTCCTCGGGAGTGGCCGCCGCCGTCTTCAACGGCACGAAGCGGGCCGCCGCGGCCTCGCGGCGCAGCAGGTGCGAGCGCACCAGGTGCTCGTTGCTGTCCTCGTGCGTCGGGGCGACCCAGCGCTCGTCGGCGAGCGTGATCGTCACCGCGTGCCAGTCCAGCGGCTGGCGCGACAGGAGGTCGAACACGCCGACGGGCGTGCGGCCGCCCGAGACCACGAGGCTCGCGCGGCCGCGCAATTCGATGGCCGCGGCGAGCCGCGCGGCGATGGTCGCGGCGAGCGCGCGCTCGCGGGCGGGGGAATCGTCCAGGGTCGTGAAGTGCGGCGACATCAGGCCTCCTCGTGCCACGACAGCCCGTCGCGGGACAGGAGGGCGACCGACGCCGACGGACCCCAGGTGCCCGCGGTGTAGGGCCGCGGGGCGTCTCCCGCCGCGCTCCATCCCGCGAGGATCGGCTCGATCCATTGCCAGGCGGCCTCCTGCTCGTCGCGGCGCACGAAGAGCGTGAGGTTGCCCGAAATCACGTCCATC
>JAGRPO010000231.1 GCA_019449455.1 Betaproteobacteria bacterium
CCGCCGTCCGGCGCGCGCACCCTGAGCACCTCGGGAAGCGTCCGGTCGAGGTCGGTGTACTCGAGGCCGTACTGGCTCACGACGAGATCGAAGGCGCGGTCGCCGAATGGCAGCGCGGCGGCGTCGACGCCGCCCTGCACCCGAAACCGGTGGCGATCGACCGCTGCGAGGCCATCGAGCCATCGCGGCCGGACGGTCGCGATGTCCACCGCATCGCATTGCACGCCTGGGCCCGGGAAACGGTCCAGAAGCATGCGGGGAAGGACGCCGTTGCCCGTGGCCACGTCGAGCACGCGCGCGACGGGCGGCAGGTCGCCGAATACTGCGCGCCAGAATCCGGCGATCGCGCCTCCGTACCGGTCCCCGTAGGAGCCCACGCAGGAGTGCGAAGCGCCCCGCGCCCAATAGCGCGACCACGCTTCCTGCCGCGCAGCGCGCGAGGGGTCCTGGGCGGTGCCGTCGTCTTCGGCGCTCAAGCGGGCCTCTCGTCTTCGGCGGCGGGCGCCGCGGTCGTGGGCTTGCGGATCATGGGGGTCGGACGTGGGTGCGCGGGGTATTCGGCCCCTGGGGAAGGGCCCTTGCGAATGCCCACTGACCGCGGCACGGCATTATGCATTGCGTCGGCAACCGCCAGCAATCGCACTGGCAATGGACTGAAATGTCGAATAGAATTCGCGGTTTCCGAAACGGTCCCCTTCCCATCGCTGGAATCGCGGAGGGGGGAAAGAAATCCCGTGTGTCCGGAGTCGGCACGCGGCCTGCAAAACGGGCGGCCGCTGGGGCCGCCGCGACCAAACGACGCCGACAGGCGTCAAAGGGGACGGAGGGTGGTTTCATGAAGAGTTACAGGGAGACCCAGCAGAGCCCGGCCAAGCATATGCCGAGCATTGTCTTGGTCGGCCTTCTGCACTTGCTCGTCGGCTATGCGCTCGTGACGGGCCTTGCCCGGAAGGTAGTCGAGGTCATCAAGGCGCCCATCGAGACCAAGATCATCGAGGAAATCAAGAAGCCGCTCGAGGACACGCCCCCGCCGCCCCCGCCGAAGCTCGCGGCCCCCCCGCCGCCCTTCATTCCCCCGCCGGAAGTCAACATCCAGGTGCCGGTGCAGGCCCAGCAGGCGCCCACCATCACCACCACCACGACCAAGCCGCCGCCCGGCCCTGCGCCCCGTTACGTGGATGCGCCGCCCGCGCCGCCCGCGCCCCCGGGGCCGGTCGTGCGAAAGAACGTGAAGCCCATCGGCGATATCGTGAAGCCGGTCTTCCCGCGCAAGGCGATCCGCGACGGCCTCCAGAGTGGCAATGTCATCGCTCACCTCGTGATCCGGCCCGACGGCAGCGTCTCCGAGGTCCGGATCATCCGGGCGAAACCCCCGCGCGTCTTCGACACCGAAGTCGTCCGGGCCCTCTCGCAATGGCGCTTCGCCCCCGAGCCTGTCGGCTTCATCGGCGAAGTGGAACTCGTCTTCAAGCTCGAGGACTGACGTCCTTCCAGCCCCGATTCACTCGTACGTCACCAGGAAATTTGGAGGAATAGACATGCACCTGATCCACCGACTGCCCGCGCTGCTCGCGGCCATCATCATCGCCTGCGTTCCGGCAGCGCCGCTGGTGTTTTCCTCGGCAGCCCACGCGCAGGCGCCTGCCGCCGACGCCGCGAAGCCCGCGGACGCGGCCGCAACCGCGCCCGCCGCCGCCCCGGCCGAGGCGCCCAAGCCCGCCCCGGTGCCGCCCCCTCCCGTCGCGAAGGAAAAGGAGACGATCGAGAACCCGTATGGCCTCGAGGCCCTCTGGAAGCAGGGCGACTTCGTCTCCAAGAGCACCCTGATCATCCTGGTGATCATGTCGATGGGCTCGTGGTACATCATGTTCGTGAAGGTCTACGAGCAGTTCAAGCTCTTCCGCGAGGCGGCCGCCGTGAAGGCGTCCTTCTGGTCCTCGGGCAGCGTGACCGAAGGGATGGCCGGCCTGAAGGAAGGCAGCCCCTTCCGCTTCATCGCGGAATCGGGACTCGAGGCGACCAAGCACCACGAGGGCAAGCTCCTCGAGCAGATCGACTTCAACGAGTGGGTCACGATGGGCATCCAGCGCTCCGTCGAGAACGTCGGCAGCCGCCTGCAGGACGGCCTCGCGTTCCTCGCGACGGTCGGCTCGACCGCCCCGTTCGTGGGCCTCTTCGGCACGGTGTGGGGGATCTACCACGCGCTCACGGCCATCGGCATCGCCGGCCAGGCCTCGATCGACAAGGTCGCGGGGCCCGTGGGCGAGGCGTTGATCATGACCGCCTTCGGCCTCGCGGTCGCGGTGCCGGCGGTGCTCGGCTACAACTGGCTCGTTCGCCGCAACAAGGTGGCGATGGAGCACCTGCGCGCGTTCAGCGCGGACCTGCACCTCGTCATCGTGAGCGGCAGGAAGGTCAAGGCGTAGGACCATGGGAATGACCGTCGGCCAGGAAGCCGACCAGGAACAGGAGGTGATGGCCGCCATCAACACCACGCCGCTCGTCGACGTGATGCTGGTGCTGCTCATCATCTTCCTGATCACGATCCCGGTCGTCATCCAGCAGGTCCCCATGGAGCTCCCCAAGGAGCGAAACGTCCCGACCCAGACGAAGCCCGAGAACATCACCATCTCGATCAACAAGGACGGCGACGTCTTCTGGGGCATGGAGTTCGTGCCCAACTCCAAGGCGCTCTTCGAGAAGCTGAAGGTGGTCGCGGTGCTCGACCCGCAACCCGAGATCCACGTCCGGGCCGACGAGAACGCGCGATACGAGTTCGTCGGGCGCGTCGTGGCGACCTGCCAGCGTGCCTCGATCCTCAAGATCGGGTTCATCACCGAGCCTCCCGCCCGCACGCAGTGAGCGGGAACTTCTAAAGGAACGACACATGGGAATGCAAGTCGGCACCGGCGGTAGCGGCGATCCCGACGTCATGGTCGACATCAACACCACGCCGCTCATCGACGTGATGCTGGTGCTGCTCATCATGCTGATCATCACCATCCCGATCCAGACGCACGCCGTGAAGCTCAACATGCCGGTGGGCAATCCGCCGCCGCCGACGGAACCTCCCGTGGTGATTTCCCTCGAGGTCGACTTCGACGGCACGATCATCTGGAACGGCGACACGGTGCCCGACCGGGCCACGCTCGACGAGAAGTTCGTCAACGCCGCCGCGGCGCCGGTGCAGCCGGAATTCCACCTGCGGCCGAACAAGATCGTGCAGTACAAGTTCGTCGCGGGCGTCATGGCCTCCGCCCAGAGCCACGGGATCACCAAGATCGGCCTCGTCGGGGCCGAGCAGTTCGTCGATTGAGAGTCGTTTTCCCGGGGCCGCGCCCGGAAGCGCGGCCCCGGCCATTTCCGGAACCAGGAGACCGCACGATGATCGGCCGCAACCTTCCTCGAACCGGCGCCTTCGCCGTCGCCCTATTCCTGTCTTGCGCCGCGCCGGCCCTGGCCCAGAACACGGTCCGGCCGGAGGTCGGCAAGCCCTTGCAGGCGGCCGAGTCCCTGTACAAGGCGAAGAAGTACAAGGAGGCGCTCGCCAAGGTGAGCGAGGCCGACGCCGCCTCCGGCAAGACAGCCTTCGAGACGTACACGATCCAGCGCACGCGCGGCAGCATCGCCGCAGCGGCCGGCGAGCACGAAACAGCCGCCAAGGCGTTCGAGGCGGTGGTCGCCTCGGGGCGAAGCTCCGGCGCCGAGCAGCTCAAGATGGTCCAGGCCGTGGCCGGGCTCTACTACCAGGCCAGGGACTACGCCAAGGCGGCCCAATGGGCCGCGCGCTTCCAGAAGGAGGGCGGCTCCGATCCCGCCATGCGCACCCTCCTCGTCCAGTCCTACTTCCTCCTGAACGACTGCGCCAGCGTGTCGCGCGCGGTCGGCGAAGCCGACAACGGCCGCCGCCCCACCGAGCAGGAGCTGCAGATCCTCGCCAACTGCTACAACAAGCAGAAGGACAGCACGGGGTACGTCTCCGCCATCGAAAGGCTGGTGACGTTCTACCCGAAGAAGGAGTACTGGACGGACCTCCTGAACCGCGTGCAGCGGAAGAACGGGTTTTCCGACCGCCTCTCGCTCGATGTCTTCCGCCTGAAGCTCGCCACCGGCAACGTGAACACGGCCGGCGACTACCTCGAGATGGCGCAGCTCGCCCTGCAGGCCGGCTTTCCCGCCGAGGCGAAATCGATCGTCGAGAAGGGCTATGCCGCCAAGGCGCTGGGATCGGGCAAGGACTCCGAGCGCCACCAGCGCCTCCGGGACCTGGTCCAGAAGTCGCTCGACGAGTCGCTCAAGGCGCGCGCGCAGGCCGAGAAGGATGCGATCGCCGACAAGGCGGGCACCGCCCTCGTCACCGTGGGCTACAACTACGTGGTCGAGGGCGCGGCGCAGAAGGGCCTCGCCTTCATGGAGCAGGGAATCAAGAAGGGGGGCCTCAAGCGTCCCGAGGATTCCAAGCTCCTTCTCGGCGTGGCGCAGATCCAGTCCGGCGCGAAAGCGCGGGGCCTGCAGACGCTCAAGGGTGTCCACGGCAACGACGGCACCGCGGACCTGGCCCGCCTGTGGACTCTCCTCGGACAGCGCGCGTAGCACCGGCCATCCGCCTCGCGGTCGAGGCCGACCTCCCCGCCATCGTCGCGATCTACAACGCCTCCATCCCGGGGCGGCTCGCGACGGCGGACACATCCCCCGTCACCGTCGGCGACCGCCGCGACTGGTTCGCGGCCTTCGATCCCGCCAGCCGGCCGATCTGGGTCGCCGTTTCCGGCGGCCTCGTCGCCGGCTGGCTGGGATTGCGATCCTTCTACGGCCGCCCGGCCTACCATCGCACGGTGGAAGCGGCCGTCTACGTGGCGCCCGCGCACCAGCGCCACGGCATTGCGCGGGACCTCCTCGCGCATGCGATGGACGCCGCCCCGGCCCTTGGCATCGCCACGCTGCTCGCGTTCGTCTTCGGCCACAATGACCCGAGCCTCGCGCTCTTCCGTCGCGCCGGTTTCGCCGATTGGGGTAGGCTACCCCGGGTGGCGGAGCTCGACGGCGTCGAGCGCGACCTCGTGATCCTCGGCAAGCGACTCGACCCATGAAGGCCTATCTCGATCTCATGCGCCACGTGCTCGAGCATGGCGCGAGGAAGACCGACCGGACCGGCACGGGCACCCTTTCGGTGTTCGGCCACCAGATGCGCTTCGACCTCTCGGAGCGCTTCCCGCTGGTGACCACGAAACGCGTTCACGTGAAGAGCGTGATCCACGAGCTGCTCTGGTTCCTGCAGGGCTCCACGAACGTGCGCTACCTGAAGGACAACGGCGTCACGATCTGGGACGAATGGGCGGACGAGCGCGGCGAGCTGGGCCCGGTCTACGGGCACCAGTGGCGCTCCTGGCCGGCCCCGGACGGCAGGCGGATCGACCAGATGGCCGAGCTCGTGGCGCAGATTCGCGCCAATCCCGACTCGCGGCGGCTCATCGTCTCGGCGTGGAACGTGGCCGACATCCCGCGCATGGCGCTCGCGCCCTGCCACGCCCTCTTCCAGTTCTACGTGTGCGACGGGCGCCTGTCGTGCCAGCTCTACCAGCGGAGTGCGGACATCTTCCTCGGCGTGCCGTTCAACATCGCCTCGTATGCGCTGCTCACGTTGATGGTGGCGCAGGTGACCGGACTGAGGCCCGGCGAGTTCGTGCACACCTTCGGCGACGCGCACCTTTACCTGAACCACCTCGACCAGGCGCGGACGCAGCTCGCGCGCGAGCCGCTGGAATTGCCGAAGTTGCGCCTGAACGCCTCGGTCGCGGACTTGTTCGCCTTCCGCTACGAGGATTTCACGCTCGAGGGCTACGATCCCCACCCGGCGATCAAGGCGCCCATCGCCGTCTGACCATGGGCGAGGGACGAACCGGCCGATAAGATGCTGCGATCCCTCATCGTCGCCCGGGCGCGCAACGGCGCCATCGGCAAGGACAACGGCATGCCCTGGCACCTGCCGGCGGACTTCGCGCACTTCAAGCGCACGACGCTGGGCCGCCCGGTCATCATGGGGCGCCGCACGTGGGAATCCATCGGCCGCGCCCTTCCTGGGCGACGCAACATCGTGGTGAGCCGAACGCCGGGGTGGCGCGCGCCGGGCGCGGAAGTCGTGGGCTCCCTCGACGAGGCGTGGCGAGCGGTCGAGGGGGCGGATGAAGCCTTCGTCATCGGCGGCGCCCAGCTCTATGCCGAGGCCCTGCCCGAGGCCGATCGCATCTACCTGACGGAAATCGCCGGCGAGGTCGACGGCGACACGTTCTTCCCGCCCCTCGCGCCGGGGCAGTGGCGCGAAACCGTCCTGGGCGAGCATCCGGCCGACGACAGGAACCGCTTCGCGTTGCGCTTCCTCCTGCTGGAGCGCCGCCGCGCCCCCGGGGACCGTTGACCCGGCGCAAGCGACTTCGCGGCCGCGCGACTAGACTTTCCGGATGACCGTCACCGCCACCGCCGACACCCCGAGTTGCGCCCATTGCGGCGAGCCGGCCCTGTCGCCCGTCGGGCGGACCGCGAGGGACGGCACTCCGCTCGTGTTCTGCTGCGCCGGGTGCGCCGCCCTCCAGGACCTTGCGCAAGCCACGGCCGGCACGCCCGAACCGGAGCCTGCGCCGGCGGCGACCAGCACGGAAACGTTCTTCGACGTCGAGGGGGTGAGTTGCGCGGCGTGCATCACGCGAATCGAATCGGCGCTCGCGCGCCTGCCGGGCGTGGCGGAGTCGAGCCTCAACCTTGCCAGCCGGCGCGTGCGCATCCGTCATTCGCCCGGCACGTCGCGCGACCAGCTGGCCGCCGTGATCGCCCGGGCCGGCTATCGCGCGCGCCTGCCGGGACGCGACCCGAAGAGCCTTCGCCGCGCCGAGGAACGGCGCGCGCTCTGGCGGCTGTCGGTGGCCGGCTTCGCGATGATGCAGATCATGATGCTCGCCTTCCCGGCCTACATGGACGTCGACGGCTCGCTGGACTGGGACATCGAAAGGCTCCTCAACATCGCGAGTCTCGTGATCACCGTGCCCGTGCTTCTCTTTTCCTCCGGCCCCATTTTCCGGGCGGCGTGGCACGGCATCGCCGCGCGCCAGCCGGGGATGGACGTTCCCGTGGCCCTCGGCATCGCGGTGAGCTTCCTCGCGAGCCTGTACGGCACGTGGTATGGCGGCGAGGTCTACTACGATTCCATCACGATGTTCGTGTTCTTCATCCTGTGCGGGCGCTATTTCGAGGCCCGGGCGCTGTCGGGCACGGTCGACGCCGCGGATTCGCTCGCGCAGCTCCTTCCGCGCCGCGCGTGGAAGCTCGTCGGCGACGATCGCGTGGAGACCGACCCTTCGGTGCTGGTCCCGGGCGATCTGGTGTCGATCCCGGCCGGCGAGGCCGCTCCGGCCGACGCATCGGTCGTTTCCGGCGCGACCGAGTTCGACGAGTCCCTCCTCACCGGCGAAACCTATCCGGTGCAGAAGGCCGCCGGCGACAAGGTGCTCGCCGGCAGCATCAACCTTGCCTCCCCGGTCACGGCACGCGTCGACCGCGCGCCGGGCGAGGCCATGCTCGACGTGATCCGCCGGCAGATGGAACGCGCCGCCTCGCAGAAGCCGCGCTGGGCACTCGTCGCCGACCGCATCGCCAGCCACTTCGTGGTCGTGGTCGTGGTGCTCGCTGCGCTCGGCTCCCTGGCCTGGGCCTTCATCGACCCGTCGAAGGCGCTCTGGGTAGGCGTCGCGACGCTGGTGGTGACCTGCCCCTGCGCCCTTTCGCTCGCCACGCCGGTGGCCCTGACGGCCTGCGTGAACGCGCTGTCGCGCCATGGCGTCATGGTGACGAGCGGGCGGGCCATCGAGGCGCTTGCGTCGGCCACCCACCTCGTCTTCGACAAGACGGGCACGCTCACGTCGGGTCGCATGCACCTGCGCGCCGTGGATGTGCTGGGCGACCTCGACCGTTCGGCGTGCCTCACCCTGGCCGCTTCGCTCGAGTCCGCCCTCTCCCACCCCATCGCCCACGCCCTGGTCAAGGCCCGCCCGGCCGGCGTCGCCGTGCCGGAGATGACCGCGATCCGGGCCGTGGCCGGCGCCGGGGTCGAGGCCCGTGCCGATAGCCGGCTGATCCGGGTCGGGTCGCCCGTGTTCTGTGCCGAGATCGCCGGATCGCCTTTCCCCTGCCCGGCGGACTCGTCGGAGCCGGTCGCGGCCATGGCCTCCCAGGGCGCCTGGCTCGCCGCCTTCCATTTCGAGGACGCGCTGCGGCCCGAATCGCGCGAGCTCGTCACGCTGGCCCGCGAGGCCGGGTGCGAGGTCGTCCTGCTTTCAGGCGACCGCGCCCCGGTGGTGGACCGAGTGGCGGACGAGCTCGGCATCGCCATCCGCATCCCGGGTGCGAGCCCCGAGGAGAAGGCCCGCCGCGTGGAGGAACTCGCCGCGGGCGGGGCGGTGGTCGCGATGATCGGCGACGGCATCAACGACGCTCCTGTCCTCGCCCGCGCCCAGGTGTCGATCGCGCTTGCGAGCGGGGCGGCGCTGGCCCAGTCCCAGGCGGATTTCGTCGTCGCCAATCCCTCCCTGCTCGCGATCGGCGAGGCCATCGTGCTGGCGCGCCGCACGCGGCGAGTCATCCGGCAGAACATCGCGTGGTCGATCGCCTACAACGCGGTCACGCTCCCCCTGGCCCTTGGCGGCTTCCTGACGCCCTGGCTCGCGAGCCTGGGCATGTCGCTTTCCTCGCTGCTCGTCGTGGCCAACGCACTGCGTCTTCTGCGCTCCCGGAAGGGAGTCGGGATTCCCCGCCGCGAGAATCCCGTCGAGCCCGGCGCCGTGGCCCCGATCGGCAATGAACCCGCCCCCCTTCGACGATGATCCTGTCCCGCACCAGCCAATACGCCATCCAGGCACTCATTTTCGTCGCGACCCAGCCGCGCGGCGTTCCGGTATTGATCCGCACGGTCGCCGACCACCTGAGCGTTCCGCCGTCGTATCTCGCGAAGATCATGCAAAGCCTCGGCCGCGGAAAGCTCATCTATTCCTTTCGCGGCCGGCAGGGCGGCGTGTGCCTGCGCGAGGGCGGCGAGAAGACGGATCTGATGACGATTCTCACGCTGATCGAAGGTCCGGGCCTGACCGAGAACTGCGTGCTCGGGTTGAAGGCATGCGGCGACGAGACGGCCTGCCCCATGCACGCCCAGTGGAAGCCGATCAAGATCAGAATCGTGAAGCTCCTGAATCAGCAGACCCTGGGAAAGCTCGCAGCGGCGGTCCAGAGCGGCAAATACCGACTCACCGAGCTTCCGTTTGCCGCTCTCGAATCCAAGGGCGCCGCGCGGGGCGAAGGACCGGCGATCCTTGCCCAGGCGCAGGAAATCCGGGCCCGCCGCGCAGGCAGCGGCCGCAACCAGAACGCGAACAAGCGCCCATGACCCGATCGCACATCAGGGTGACCTTGAAGGACATGCGTGGCTCGAAGGAAGCCCCGCCGCCTCCGGTGCCCAATCAGCCGTGCGAGCCCATCGCATGCACTCGCTGCGGGGTCTACCAGCTGTGCCTTCCGCTTGGCCTGCATCAGGCCGACATGACGCTGCTGGAGAGCATCGTCAGGCGCAAGGAGATCTACAAGCGCGGGCAGCTCCTCTTCAGGCCGGGAGAACGCTTCGACTTCATCTATGCGATCCGCAGCGGCTCGGTCAAGACCTACGTTTCCACTCCGGACGGGCGAGTTCAAATCACCGGCTTCCATATCGCGGGCGAACTCCTGGGATTGAGCGCGCTCGAGTCGGGGCAGTACAGTTGCGAGGCGCGGGCGCTGGAAACGACGTCCGTCTGCCGGGTGGAGGCCGGGCGGCTCGGGGAACTGGCGCAAAGCATTCCCTCGATCCAGTACCAGATGCTGAGAATCATGAGCGGCCAGATCCGCCAGGACGAGGAACTCATGCTGCTGCTCGGCAGGAGGAACGCCGAAGAACGCCTGGCCGAGTACCTGATCGGCCTGTCCAAGCGCTTCGCCGCCCGCAATTATTCCCCGACCCAGTTTCACCTGAGCATGTCCCGCGGCGACATCGGCAACTATCTCGGCATTGCCGAGGAGACGGTCTGTCGCATCCTGACCCGATTCCAGAATGCGGGCCTCATCGCCACGAACCGGCGCCATGTTCAGCTGATCGATCTTCGGCAACTGGAAGCGGTGGCGCGAACGAGCGCCGCCGCCTGAGTCGAAAGACCCCGCGTTCGCTTCGCTTCACGGACCTGGCGTGGCCCGGCAGGAAGCCTGACGCCTCCCCGATCCGCCCGGTGATTCTCTCGCCGGGACACGCTCCTGCCCCGCTTGCCCGGCCATCGACGCCAAAGTCGGCGCAAGTCGCCGCAATCCGGCCCGCGGCGTCGCCGCACGGACACAAAGGTTGACGCATGTCAGGGTTCCGAAATGCACGGCCGCGACAACGTCTATTAGGATAACCATATCCGAATATCCTGACAGTAGGCGGAAGGCGCTCCCTCTCGCGGCATCGAGGCCCGCGGGCCGACGAATCCAACACCCGGTTACCCATTCGATTTTTCAACTCGAGGAGTTCATGATGAAACGCTCGATGAAGGGGCTTCTGGCCCTGACAGTCGCTTCCGCCGCATTGGCCGCCCCCGGTGCATTCGCCGCCGAGGGCCCTTTGATGGTTCGCGTGCGCGCAGTCAATCTGGACATGGAAAACAAGTCCGACGCCATTCCGGCGCTGGCGGTGCCGTCCGACGCCATCCGCGCCTCGGACAAGACCATCCCGGAAGTCGACATCAGCTACTTCATCGGGAGGAACATCGCCGCCGAGCTGGTCCTCACCGTGCCGCAGAAGCACGACGTGGAGGTGACGCAGAGCGCGATCGGCGCCTTCAAGGCCGGCACGTTCAAGCACCTGCCGCCGACCCTGACGCTGCAATACCACTTCCTGCCCGACGGCCAGTTCCGCCCGTATGTCGGCGCCGGCGTCAACTACACGCGTTTCTCCAGCGTCAATCTCGCCGTGCCCGGCGTGACGACGCTGCGCCTGGAGAAGGATTCCTGGGGCGGCGCGCTGCAAGCCGGCTTCGACGTGAAGCTGACCGACAACCTTTTCCTCAACCTCGACGTCAAGAAGATCTATATCAAGACCGACATCAAGGACGATGCCGGGACCGTGGTGAGCCGCCTGAAAGCCGATCCGCTCGCCATCGGGGTCGGCCTTGGCTGGAGGTTCTAGCGCAGGCTCCCGTGGGGTCCTGGTGCGCGATCCGCGTACGCACCAGCCCCTTCGGTCGTCGGCGGATTGTTCTTGAACTATCCTTCGAGTCGATTCGGGCGTGAGAATAGCGGGCGCGAACAAGAATCGTTCTGGCTTCGGCCGCTTCGCTTCGGGAACCATGCTCCGGCGCACGCGCAAACCGACCCCTCAAGGCCATTCGTGGACATCCTCTACCTCCTGATTCCCGTCAGCGTCTTCATCGTCTTGGCGATCGGCGCGATCTTCTGGTGGGCCATCGCGAGCGGGCAGTTCGATGAACTGGACCGGGAGGCGGAATCGGTGGTTCGCGACGAGGAAACGATCCTATAATATTAGCGGCTGCTTATTGAGGCCGATCAATCGCGCCGGCGCGCCGGCCGCTACACTCGGAGCCGGCGACGTCCGGTGACGATCCGCGGGCCTTCTCGAGCCAGTCCCAGGGAGAGCTAAATGAACGACACGCAATACAACTACAAAGTGGTTCGCCAGTTCGCGGTCATGACCGTGGTCTGGGGCATCGTCGGCATGCTCGTGGGCGTGCTGATCGCCGCGCAGCTCGCCTGGCCGGCCCTCAATTTCGACATCCCCTGGCTCACCTACGGGCGCCTTCGCCCCCTGCACACGAACGCGGTGATATTCGCGTTCGGCGGCTCGGCGCTCTTCGCGACCTCCTACTACGCCGTGCAGCGCACCTCCCACGCGCGCCTGTTCGGCGGGCCGCTCGCCGCCTTCACGTTCTGGGGATGGCAGGCCGTCATCCTCCTCGCGGCCGTCACCCTTCCGCTCGGCTACAACACCAGCAAGGAATACGCCGAGCTCGAGTGGCCCATCGACATCCTGATCGCCGTGGTGTGGGTGTCCTACGCGATCGTGTTCTTCGGCACCATCGCCAAGCGCAAGGTGAAGCACATCTACGTCGCCAACTGGTTCTTCGGCGCCTACATCCTCACGATCGCGATCCTCCACATCATCAACAGCGCCGAAGTGCCGGCGGGGATGCTCAAGTCCTACTCCGCCTACGCCGGCGTCCAGGACGCGATGGTGCAATGGTGGTACGGGCACAACGCCGTGGGCTTCTTCCTCACCGCCGGCTTCCTCGGGATGATGTACTACTTCATCCCCAAGCAGGCCGGCCGGCCCGTCTACTCCTACCGCCTGTCGATCGTGCACTTCTGGGCCCTCATCTTCACCTACATGTGGGCGGGCCCGCACCACCTGCACTACACGGCGCTGCCGGACTGGGCGCAGTCGATCGGCATGGTCTTCTCGCTCATCCTGCTCGCTCCCTCCTGGGGCGGCATGATCAACGGGATCATGACGCTCTCGGGCGCGTGGCACAAACTGCGCACCGACCCGATCCTCAAGTTCCTCATCGTGTCGCTCTCGTTCTACGGCATGTCGACGTTCGAGGGTCCGATGATGTCGATCAAGACGGTCAACGCGCTGTCGCACTACACGGACTGGACGATCGGCCACGTGCATTCGGGCGCGCTCGGATGGGTGGCGATGATCTCGATAGGCAGCCTCTACTACCTCCTGCCGCGGCTCTTCGGCCGCACGGAGATGTACTCGGTGAAGGCCATCACGCTGCACTTCTGGATCACGACGATCGGCATCGTGCTCTACATCGCCTCGATGTGGATCGCGGGCGTGATGCAGGGCCTCATGTGGCGCGCGGTGAACGAGGACGGCACGCTCACCTACACGTTCGTCGAGAGCGTCAAGGCGACGTACCCCTACTACGTCATCCGGCTCGCCGGCGGCGCCCTGGTGTTCAGCGGCATGCTGGTGATGGCCTGGAACATGGTCAAGACGATAACCGCGGGCAAGTCCGTCGAGGGCGAGATTCCGCCGGTCGCCGCCGGCTCCGGCCTCGACGCGCCCGCGCACGCCTGAACGGGAAAAGCCATGAAACTCACCCACGACATCATCGAACAGAAAACCGGCCTTCTCGCGCTCCTCGTCGTGCTCGTCGTGAGCGTCGGCGGGCTCGTCGAGATCGTGCCGCTCTACTTCCAGCGCTCCACGACCGAGCCCGTCTCGGGCCTCAAGCCCTACGACGCGCTGCGGCTGGCCGGGCGCGACATCTACCAGCGCGAAGGCTGCTACAACTGCCACTCGCAGATGATCAGGCCCTTCCGCGCCGAAGTGGAGCGCTACGGCCACTACTCGGTGGCCGGCGAGTTCGTCTACGACCACCCGTTCCAGTGGGGCAGCAAGCGCACCGGCCCCGATCTCGCGCGCGTCGGCGGCCGTTACAGCGACGACTGGCACCGCACGCACCTGCGCAACCCGCGCGACCTGGTGCCGGAGTCGAACATGCCCGGCTATCCCTGGCTCTCCAGGACGCCGGTGGCGGGCGAGGATCTGCCCGCACACATGAAGGCGCTGCGCGTCGCCGGCGTGCCCTACTCCGATGCCGAGATCGCCTCGTCGACGAAGGCAGTGGCCGGCAAGACCGAGGAGGACGCGCTCATCGCCTACCTCCAGGAACTCGGAACCGTCATCAAGTCGCGGAGATAGGACCATGGACATCAATGCCATTCGCGCCGGGATCACCGTCGCAGCCCTGATCACCTTTCTCGGGATCGTCGCGTGGGCCTGGTCCTCGCGCCGCCGCGCCGATTTCGACGCGGCCGCCCGCCTGCCTCTCGACGAGGACGACATCGCAGCCTCCGGGGAGAAGCAGAAATGAGCGACTTCGTCGACGGCTTCTGGAGCCTGTACGTCGCCGGCATCACGCTGGTGTCGATCGTCGCCTGCGCGCTGCTGCTCACGATGCAGCACAAGAAGCGCCCCGCCGGCGAGGCCGTGGGCACCACCGGCCACCAGTGGGACGAGGACCTCGCGGAGTACAACAACCCCCTGCCGAAGTGGTGGATGTGGCTCTTCTGGATCACCATCGTCTTCGGCCTGCTCTACCTCGTCCTCTACCCCGGGATGGGCACCTTCAAGGGCGTGCTCGGGTGGTCGTCGGTCGGCCAGTACCAGGCGGAGCAGGCGAGCGCCGACACGACGTACGGCCCGGTGTTCCGGAAGTACGCCTCGATGGACATCGAGGCCATCGCGAGGGACCCGCAGGCGAAGGTCATGGGCGAGCGCATGTTCCTCACCTATTGCTCGCAATGCCACCAGTCGGACGCGCGCGGGGCGACGCATTTCCCCAACCTCGCCGACAACGATTGGCTGTGGGGCGGCGATCCGCAGGCCATCCTCGCCACGATCATGCAGGGGCGAAACGGCCTGATGCCCCCGATGGGTGCGGCCGTCGGCGGCCCGGAAGGCGTGAAGGAGGTCGCGAACTACGTGCTGTCCCTGTCGGGCGCCACCCACGACGCGAAGCTCGCCGCGGCCGGCAAGGCGAAGTTCGCCGCCTGCGCCGCCTGCCACGGACCCGAGGCGAAGGGCAACACCGCGCTCGGCGCGCCGAACCTCACGGACAAGATCTGGCTGCACGGCGGAAGCCTCGCCGCGATCTCGGAGCAGATCGACAAGGGGCGCTCCAACCTCATGCCGGCGCACAAGGACTTCCTCGGTCCGGAGCGCTCGCGGATCATCGCCGCCTACGTCTGGGGACTCACGGCGCCGCCGGCCGCGGCGAAGTGATGCGGGGAGTGACGCGACCTAATCCGGGAGCGCCCGGCGCTCCCGTGATTCCCATCAAGGCAGTGCCTGCCGCAACCGGCGGCGATGCCGAACAGGGCCTGTTCGAGGTCCGCAGGAAGATCTACCCACGATCGGTGACGGGGTGGTTCGCGACGTGGCGCTGGGCCCTCGTCTGGTTCACCCAGATTCTCTTCTACGGGCTTCCGTGGGCCGCCTGGAACGACCGGCAGGCGGTGCTCTTCGACCTCGGCGCGCGCAAGTTCTACATCTTCGGCCTCGTCTTCTGGCCCCAGGACTTCATCTATCTCACGCTGCTCCTGGTGATCGCGGCCATTTCGCTCTTCCTGTTCACCGCCGTGGCCGGCAGGCTTTGGTGCGGCTACGCCTGTCCCCAGACTGTCTACACCGAGATCTTCCTGTGGATCGAGCGCGTCATCGAAGGCGACCATAACGCCCGCGCGAAGCTCGACGCCTCCCCGCTCACGGGCCGCAAGTTCGGGCTGAAGGCAGCCAAGCACGGTGCCTGGGCCGCCCTCGCGTTCTGGACGGGCTTCACCTTCGTGGGCTATTTCACGCCCATCAAGATGCTGGGCGGCGAGGTGCTCTCGTTCTCCCTCGGCCCCTGGGAGACCTTCTGGATCTTCTTCTACGGTTTCGCCACCTACGGCAACGCCGGCTGGATGCGCGAGCAGGTCTGCAAGTACATGTGCCCTTACGCGCGCTTCCAGGGCGCCATGTTCGACGGGGACACGCTCATCATCGCCTACGACCAGCACCGGGGCGACCCGCGCGGCTCGCGGGGCAAGAAGGCCGACCCGAAGGCTCTCGGCCTCGGCGACTGCGTCGACTGCGGCATCTGCGTCCAGGTCTGCCCGACCGGAATCGACATCCGCGACGGCCTGCAGTACGAGTGCATCGGCTGCGCCGCCTGCATCGACGGCTGCGACCAGGTGATGGAGAAGATGGGCTACTCGAAGGGGCTGATCCGCTATTCCACCGAGCATGCCTTGCGCGAGAACCTGGGTCTCGTCGGGATCGTGAGTCGTTTCGTCCGTCCGCGAACGCTCGCCTACACCGCGATTCTCGCGACCGTCGTCGTTGCCGCCGCGACCGCGCTGCTGATGCGCGTGCCCCTGAAGGTGGACGTGATCCGCGACCGCGGCGCGATGGTCCGCGAAGTCGAGGATGGGGAGCTCGAGAACGTCTATCGCCTGCAGGTCATGAACGCGACCGAGTCGGCGCATCGCTACCGCATCACCGTGGAAGGCCTGCCCGGAATACGCGTAGCCTCCGAGCCCGTGATCGACATGGCGGCCGCTTCCACCCGCGCCTTCCCGGTGCGCATTCGCCTGCCGGGCGCGCAGTCCTCGGGGGGCTCGCAGAAGATCTTCATCGGTGTCACCGCCGAAGACGGCAGCGGCATCCAGGTGCGGGAAAAGGCCGTATTCCTTTCGCCCCGCAAGGACGGGAATCGAGCGCCGTGACCGCCGGCCACCACCACCGACATCCCAGGCCCAGGCCCTGGTACCGCGAGCCGTGGCCGTGGCTGATCATGTCCGGGCCGGCCATCGTGGTCGTGGCCGGCGTGACCACCGCCGTCATCGCCTTCCGCGGCGCCGACGGGCTCGTGGCCGACGACTACTACAAGCAGGGACTGAGCATCAACCGGGACATTGCGCGCGACCGGGCGGCGCACGACCTCGGCATCGCCGGCGAGATCAGGCTGCTGCCGGGAATCGTTCGCCTGACGCTGCGCTCGACGGCGGCGCTTCCCGACCGCATGACGGTACGGTTCGTGCATCCCGCGCGCGCCTCGCAGGACCGCATCCTGCACCTGGCACGCACGCCCGACGGTGCCTGGGAGGCGCCGCTTGCGGACCTGTCCGCCGGCCACTGGCGCGCCATCGTCGAGACGGCGCAATGGCGCGTCGCGGCGCAACTGGACACCAAGGCCGCCGGTGCGGCCGAGCTCGCGCCCGGCGTTCTCTGATGCCGGCCGCGGGAACGGGACACAAGGAGGAATGAACGCATGCTTACGCAACGCATAGCCTGGATCCTCTGGCCCGCGTTCCTGGTCGCCTGCGCGATCGAAGTCGTGTTCTTCACGCTCTTCGACCCGGCGGACATGCAACTGCTCGGCGAGCCCCTCGAGGCGAGCCGCATGGCGATCTATTCGGTCGGGTTCTTCGTCTTCTGGGCCCTGGGAGCGGCCTCGAGCTTCCTCACGTGCTTCCTGCAACGCTCGCCGTGGGAAGTGAACCGCTGCCCGCTGCCGGCCACGCAGCGGCCCGACGGCTGCCCGAAACGCGAAGGGCCCTGCTGCTGATTGCCGATCGGGACGGTTCCCAGGAACCGTCCCAATCGGCTAGAGAACCTTCACGACGTCGACGAGGCTGGGATCGTCGGGTACCGGGAACGCCTCGAACCCGAGCCGGCCCATCAGCTCGAGCATCGAATCGTTCGAGGCGAGCACCAGGCCGCGCAGCCGCTCGATTCCCGCGAACCGGGCATGGGCCATGAGCCGCCCCATGAGCTTCGCGGCGAGCCCCTTCCTCTGCGCGCGATCGGCGATGACCACGGCGAACTCGGCGCTCGCCGGGTTCGGGTCGCGGACGTAGCGCGCCACCCCGATGATCGACTCGTGCCCGTCTTCCTCGCGGGTCGCGATGAGGGCCATCTCCCGGTCGTAGTCGATCTGCGTGAAGCGCGCCACCATCTCCGGCGTCACGTGGCGCACGATCGACAGGAAGCGCAGGTAGCGCGACTCGTCCGAGAGCTCGGTGATGAACGCGGTCTCCCTCTCGGCGTCCTCGGGGCGGATCGGCCGGATCGTCACCTCGGTGCCGTCGCGCAGGCGCTCCACCGCCTCCAGCGCTTCCGGATAGGGGTGGATCGCCAGGTGCGAGTAGCGGCTGTCCAGGTGCCGGCGGTCGGGGTCGATGATGACGCGCGCGTCGAGCGCGACCGCACCCGTCGGGTCGAGGAGGAGCGGGTTGATGTCCATCTCGGCGACCCACGGGAGGGCGCAGACGAGGTCGGACACGCGCAGCAGCACGTCGATGAGCGCCTCGCGGTTGGCCGCCGGGACGTTGCGATACGCGCCGAGCAGGCGCGCGGCGCGCGTGCGGTCGACGAGGTCGCCCGCCAGCCTCACGTTGAGCGGCGGCAGGCCCAGCGCGTTGTCGCGCAGCAGTTCCACCGCCACGCCACCCGATCCGAAGCTGATGGCGGGCCCGAACGCCGGATCGGTCATCACGCCGATCATGAGCTCGCGGCCGTCACGGCGCGAGACCATGGCCTGGACCAGGACGCCGGTGATATTGGCCTCCGGGCGCAGGCGCTTCACGGTCGCGATGATGTCGTCGAACTGGTTGCCCACGTCCGTCGCGTCGCGAATGTCCAGGCGCACGCCATGCACGTCGGACTTGTGCGAGATGTCCGGCGAGAGGATCTTCATCACCACGGGATAGCCGATCGTGCCGGCGGCGTCCATCGCCTCCTCGCGCGTGCGCGCGACCGTGAACGGCGGGACAGGCACGCCGAACGCGGCGAGCAGCGACTTCGCCTCCACCTCGTTCAGGAGCGTGCGCCCCTCGTCGACGGCGGCCTGGAAGATTTCCTCCGCGCGCACGATGTCGTGCTCGACCGCGGTCGCTCTCGGCGGCGGCGATTCGAGCAGCAGCTTCTGGTTCTTCACGTGCGTGGCGAGCGCCGCGAAAGCCTGCACGGCGACTTCGCTGGAGCGGTACGCGGGAATGCCCTCCGCTTCCACGCGGCGGCGCGTCTGCAGGACGCTCGCCTCGCCGAGCCATGCCGTGAGGAACGGCTTGGAGCACTCCTTGGCCACGGGAAGGATCCCGTCGGCCACCGATTCGGCGCTCGCGATTCCCGTGGGGCAGAACGACGTGAGCACCGCGTCCACGCCCGGATCCTCCGCCACGATCTTCGCGGCGCCCCCGAACCGCTCGCCGTCGGCATCGCCGATGACGTCGACGGGATTCGCGTGCGACCAGTGCTTCGGCAGGATCGCGTTCAGTTTCTCGATCGTCTCGGGCGCCAGTTTCGCGAGCTGCACGTTCTCGGAGCTGCACGCGTCGGCCGCGAGCACCCCCGGACCGCCGCCGTTGGTGACGATGGCGAGCCGGTCGCCGCGCGGCTTCCTGCGCGACGACAGGGCGCGCGCCGCCGCGAAGAGGTCCTGGGCGCTGTGCACGCGCACCACGCCGCAGCGGGCCAGCACGGCGTCGAACACCGCGTCGTTGCCGACCAGCGCCCCGGTATGCGAGCGGGCGGCCTGGGAGCCGGAGGCATAGCGCCCGACCTTCAGCACGATCACCGGCTTCGCCCTCGCGATCGCGCGCAGGCTGCTGATGAAGGTCCGGCCGTCGTGGATGCCCTCGACGTAGAGCAGCACGCTCTCCGTCTTCGGGTCGAAGAGGAGGTAGTCGAGCACGTCGCCGAAATCGACGTCCGCCGCGCCGCCGAGCGACACGACGCTCGAGAGCCCCACCTTGGTGCTGGCGGCCCAGTCGACGAGGGCGGTGCAGATCGCGCCCGACTGCGACACGAGCGCGATGCTCCCCGCCTCGCACGCGGTGCGGCAGAACGAGGCGTTGAGCCCGATCGACGGGCGCAGCATCCCGATGCAGTTCGGCCCGAGGACGCGCACGTCCGACTCGCGGGCCACCTCGATCACGCGTTTCTCGAGCGCCTTGCCGGCATCGCCCGTCTCGCTGAAGCCCGCCGAGAGCACGATGGCCGCGGGAATGCCCGCCCGCCCGGCCTGGGCGATGATGTCGGGGACCGCGGGCGCGGGAGCCGCCACGACCGCGAGATCCACCGGCCCGGGCAGGTTCTCCAGCGTGGCGTAGCAGGGATCGCCGTCCAGCTCGTTGTAGCGCGGGTTCACGAGGTATATCGGCCCGCGGAATCCCCCCTTGCGCAGGTTGGCGAGAACCACCTGCCCGAGCGAGCCGGGGTTCACGCTCGCGCCCACCAGGGCGACGGATGCGGGCGACAGCAGGGGGTGGAGCGGATGGACGAGCTTGGAGATGCCGGGGGCGGCCGGAATGGCCGTCGCGTCAGGAATCCGGAAGCGATTGGCGGCCAGGCGATTCCTCAGCTTGATGCTCATGATGGCGGGTTATCCGGGAAAATGGGTCGGCCCGCCTCGCTTCTCCTCCTTCTCCTGGCACCGGACGCAACGCGAGGCGGCGGGCTGAGCCTCCAGGCGCGCGAAGCCGATGATATCGCCGCAGTCCACGCACAGCCCGTACTCGCCGTTGGCGAGCCGGCGCTCCGCGGCCACGATCTCGATGAGTGCCGTGCGCACCTGTCCCGCGCCGGCCACGTCCCGCTCGAACTCCGCTTCCGCCAGGGCCCCGTCGCCCGTCAAGCCCGAGTCGCGGAAGAGATCCGCATCCTCGCCGCTCAATTCGCCGGCAGAACTGCGCACCGCGGCGAGCGCGGCGAGCTTGAGCTGCTGCAGTTGCTCGCGCAGCCGCTCGACCTGGCGGTTGTCCAGGCCGTTCCTGCCTTTCGTGCCGGCGGGAGCGCCCATCAGCGCACCACGAGCACCGGTACGTTGGTGCGCGCGAGGACCTTCTGCGTCTCGCTGCCGAGCAGCAGCGCCTCGAAGCCCTTGCGCCCGTGGGAGGCCATCACGATCAGGTCCGCCTTCGCCTTCCGGGCGGCCGCCAGGATCTCGTCGGCGGGCGAATCGCCGAAGAGGTGGACCGTCTCGGCCTCGGCGCCCTCCTTCAGGGCGAGCGCGGTGTCCTTGGCGAACACCTTGTCGGCGGCCGCCTTGCAGTCCCGCTTGTAGTCCTTCTCCGACGGCCAGTCGATCATCACGCCGTCCGGGTAGTAGGGCGTACGGTAATCGGGCGTCACGTGGACGAGCGTCAGAAGCGCGCCGGATCCGTGGGCGAGCGCGGCGGCGGTCTTCACGGCCTGGGTGGAGCGCTTGGAACCGTCGGTGGCGCAGAGGATGCGTCTGAACATGGCAGGTCTCCTCTGGAGGGAAAATCGGACTTCGTGAAATCCATGCTACCCCGGCTCCCCCCGGTTTGGTTGACCGGGATCAAGCGGGGGGCCGCGCACCGCGCGGCCCTCTACGGGGCGCTCTGCGCCTGGGCCATCACGCGCTTGAGCCCCCCGATGTCGAGGATGCGCACGTGCTTCTGGTGGACCTCGATGAGGGCGTCCTCCTGGAAGCGCGAGAAGAGGCGGCTCACGGTCTCGAGCTTCATGCCGAGGTAGCTGCCGATCTCGTCGCGCGTCATGCGCAGCACGAACTCCGAGGCCGAGAAGCCGCGCGCCGTCAGGCGCTGCGAGAGGTTCACGAGGAAGGCCGCGAGGCGCTCCTCGGCGCGCATCGACCCGAGCAGCATCATCACGCCCTGGTCGCGGACGATCTCGCGCGAAAGCACCCGGTGGAAATGGCGCTGCAGCGGCTCGAAGTTCCTCGACAGGTCCTCGACGCGCGCGAAGGGCATCACGCAGACCTCGCTGTCCTCGAGCGCGGTGAGCGTGCAGGTGTGGCGGTCGCCGCCGATGCCGTCCATGCCGAGGAGCTCCCCGGCCATGTAGAAGCCGGTGACCTGCTCGCGCCCGTCGCCGCTGGTGAGCGTGCTCTTGAAGAACCCGTACCGCACCGCGTAGAGGGCGGAAAAGGGCTCGCCGCCGTAGAACAGGCTGTCGCCGCGCCGCACCTTCCGGCGCGTGGAAACGAGGTTGTCGAGCGTCTGGAGCTCGTCGGCGGAGAGTCCCATGGGAAGGCACAGTTCCCGCAGGTTGCACTGCGAGCACGCGGTGCGAAGGCGCGTGAGCGTGGCGAGGGCTGGCTCGGTCATAATGGCGCATTGTAGACGCCACCAAAGCGCCCGGCGACCCTTGATCCTCGTCAAGGCCCGTGCGCGCCATTGACGGAATATGCGATCCATGCTCTCAGCCGCGAACCCGACCGCCGCCCACCCCGCCCCGCGCCCCGAATCGCTTCCCGCGCAGTTCGACCTCGACCTCGTGCAGCGCTTCGACAAGCTGGGCCCGCGCTACACCAGCTACCCGACGGCGGACCGCTTCGTGGAGGCGTTCGGCGAGCAATCCTTCCGGCAGGCCATGAGCACGCGCCTCATCGGCGCCGTGCGCCAGCCGCTTTCGCTCTACGTCCACCTGCCCTTCTGCAACACGATCTGCTTCTATTGCGGCTGCAACAAGGTGGTCACGCGCGACAAGTCGCGCGCCGCGCGCTACCTGCACTATCTCGGCAAGGAGATCGGGATGCAGGCCGCCCTGGCCGGCGACGACCGCCGCGTGCGGCAGATGCACTGGGGCGGCGGCACGCCCACGTTCCTCTCCGACCACGAGCTGCGCGTGGTGTGGGAGCTGCTGCGCTCCAACTTCGAGTTCACCCCTGACGGCGAGTACGCGATCGAGATCGACCCGCGCTCCTGCGGCCCCGAGACGATCCGCCTCCTGGCCGAGCTCGGCTTCAACCGCGCGAGCTTCGGGGTGCAGGACTTCGACCCCGCCGTCCAGCGCGCGGTGAACCGCATCCAGCCCTACGAGATGACGCGCGACGTGATCGCGGCCTCGCGCGCGAGCGGCTTCAAGTCGCTCAACATGGACCTCATCTACGGCCTGCCCAAGCAGAGCGTGTCGAGCTTCGCCGACACCGTGGAGCGCGTGCTGGAGCTGCGGCCCGACCGCATCGCGCTCTACAGCTACGCGCACCTGCCCCAGCGGTTCAAGCCGCAGCGTCGCATCCTCGACGTGGACCTGCCCAGCGCCACGGAGAAGCTCGCCATCATGGCGCGGGCCATCGACCTGTTCAACCGCGCGGGCTACATCTACATCGGCATGGACCACTTCGCGCTGCCCGACGACGAGCTCGCCCGCGCGCAGCGCTCGGGAACGCTCACGCGCAACTTCCAGGGCTACACGGTCGGCCCCGACGGAGACATGCTCTCGTTCGGCATCTCGGCCATCGGCAAGGTGGGGCCGACCTACAGCCAGAACGCGCGCGACCTGCCGGCCTACTACGACACCCTCGAGCAGGGGCGCCTGCCGGTGGTGCGAGGCATCGAGCTCTCCGCGGACGACCTGCTGCGCCGCGCGATCATCGTGGCGCTCATGTGCCAGTTCTGCGTCTCGATCGAGTCCATCGAGGCGGCGCACCTGGTCAAGTTCGACGACTACTTCGCCTACGAGCTCGAGGCCCTCAAGGAGTTCGAGGCGCTGGGCCTCGTCGAGCGCGAGCCGGGCTGGATCGCCGTCACGCCCAAGGGCCGCTTCTTCGTGCGCGCCATCTCCGCGGTCTTCGACCGCTACCTGCGGGCCGACAAGGCGCGCGTCGCCTACTCCCGCATCATCTGATCACGCCGCGAGGGGCGATCGGAAGTGACCGGCCCGCTCGCCCTCAGCGCGGCGCTGCTCGCGCTCTTCGGCACGGCGCATTGCGCCGCCATGTGCGGCGGCTTCGTCGCCTCCACGTTCACGTCCTCGTCCGGCCGGCCGGCCGCATCGCGGCTCGGCGCCTTGCCCATGCACGCCGGGCGCCTCTTCTCCTATGCCGCCGCCGGCGCGATCGCCGGCGCGGTCGGCGCCACGCCTGCGATGCTGCTGGGCTCGGCTCGCTTCCAGGCCATCCTCTTCTCGCTGGCGGCGCTGGTCCTCGTGGTCACCGGCCTTCGAATCGCCGGGATCAGGCTCGTCCGTCCCGAGAGCGCAGGTTTTGCGGAGCCGCTCTGGCGCCGGGCGACGGCGCTGGCACGACGCCTGGGCGCGATCGACACCCTTGCCAAGCGACTGGGCCTGGGCCTGCTGTGGGGATGGGCGCCCTGCGCGCTCGTCTACGCGGCGCTGCCGTTGGCGCTGGTTTCCGGATCGCCCGCGGGAGGCGCCCTGGTGATGCTCGCGTTCGGCGCCGGGACGCTGCCGGCGCTCCTGGGGGCGGGCTGGCTGATCGGGCGCGTCGAGTCCCTGTTCCCGGGCCGCGCGGCGCGGCGATTGGCGGGCCTGGCGATCGTGGCCCTCGCATTGGCCGGCATCGCCCAGGCCCTCGGGGTGGCCGACACGCCCCTGGGCGCCTTCTGCATCTCGCCGCCCTGACCTACTTCGCGTCGCCCTGCTCCTTGTCGAAGCGGACGGTGACGGTTTCAGCCACCCGCCCCTGCCGGTCGATCATGACCGACAACTCGGCGAGGTAGCCCCAGGCGTCCTGGAACCGGTAGTCCCAGGCCACCTGCCCCTTGTTCGGAAAGTCGATCGTTCGCCACGGCGGGCCGATGAGGCGCAACACCTCGTCGCTCGTCGTGCGCCCGGTGGAGATGCGGCGGAAATTTTCCTCCTTGAGCGACTGCTCGAACCGGACGAGGCGCCCGTCGGCCGAAAGGAAGGCCATGTAGGTCTGCATGCCGTGCGGACCGCGCGGGAACACCAGCTGGCGCGAACCGTTGGCGGCGACGAACTCATGGGCCGGCTCTCCCAGGGCGCGCCGGACGTCGGCGTCGGTGGAGCGGCCCGGCTCGAGCCCGTGGTTGGCGACGAGGGCACAGCCCGCTGCCAGCAGCGCGGCCACCGATGCGATGAGGCTTCCGATTTTCATGGCTTCGCCTTTCATGCGTCACGGGATGCCCGTTATGATGCCCGAAGGCGGCGCGAGTTCACCCGGCCGCTCCTCGCCGCAACCGGCAAACCGAGACGACACGATGAGCGATGCCCTCAACTACCTGGTCAAGGCGCGCCCCGACGCCATCGGCCCCTACCTCGCCTTCCTCAAGGAGGCGGGCCGCCACCTCGACCCCAAGACCCGCAACCTGATTTCCGTCATCACCAAGGTGCACTCGCAGACGCGCAACGGCTTCCGGCAGTACCTGGGGCGCGCGCTGCGCGAGGGCGCCTCGCCGGACGAGGTCCTGGACGCCCTCCTGATGGCCTTCCCGGCCCTCGGGCTCGCGAAGATCATCTGGGCCGTCGACATCATCCTCGAGATGAACATCCCCGGCTTCGACCCCGCGAAGCTCGGCGGCAAGGCCGTGCCCGAATGGCACGACGTGGCCGCCCTCGCGGACCTGCCGGCCGACGGCGTGAAGCGCCTGGAGGTGGGCGAGCGCGGGCTCTTCGTGCTGCGCACGCCCGCGCAGATCCGCGTCTACGACAGCCGCTGCCCGCACCAGGTGACCAACATCCCCGAGCTGGCGGTCAACGGCCTCACGCTCACCTGCCCCAAGCACGAATGGGCCTTCGACCTCGCCACCGGCGAGTGCATCGCCAAGGGCACGAGCCCGCTCAACCGGCTCGATCACCGTGTCACCGGCGCGCGGCTCGAGGTCCTCTGGTAGGCGAGGCGGAAACCTTGGAACCGCCGATGAAGATCTGCATCGTTTCCGACAGCCACGACCGCGCCGAACCGCTGGCCCGCGCGGTGCACGCGGCGAAGGCGCTGGGCGCCGAGGCCGTCATCCACTGCGGCGACCTCATCGGAGCCCAGACCGTGAAGCCCGCGCTCGCGGCCGGCCTGCCGGTGCATGCCATCCACGGCAACAACCTCGGCGACGCGCAGGCGATGCACTACCAGTCGCGCCTCAGCGGCGGCCAGCTCCAGTACCACGGCGCGGAGGCCCGCCTCGAGCTCGCCGGCCGGCGCATCATCGTGACGCACTACGACCACCTCGGGTACGCGCTCGCCTGCACCGGGGACTGGGACCTGGTCTGCTGCGGCCATTCGCACCGCGCGGAGACGAGGCCGGTGGCCGACGTGAAGGGCGGCTCCACGTGGCTGGTCAACCCCGGCACGGTGGCGGGCATCTCCGGTCCGGCCACCTGGGTCCTGGCCGACCTCGCGGAAATGCGCTTCGAGGTCCATACAATCCCTTTATAGCCGCATCATTTGATTCTTGTCACTAGCCTCGCGTCGCCCTCCATAATTATCGTCTTTACGACCCGCACGATCGTCCAGCAGGGAGGACCTTGATGTTCACCAGCAATGCCTTCGCGGCTGTTTCGGGAAGCCTGCCCGCCGGCTTCATGCAATGGTACGTGGGGCTGATGATCCTGGCGGTCGTCGCCGGCACGCTCCTGGACGTCGCCCACAAGAGCAGCGCGACGTACTTCTTCGCCAACTGGCGCAAGACCCGGGGCAAGGGCGCCCCGGTCGACGCCGCCTCGATCGCCGTCAAGACCGTCGTGGTGGACGTCCTCGCCTCGGGCGAATTCTGCAACCCGCGGCGCCGCATCGCCCACCTGCTGACCATGTACGGGTTCATCCTGTATCTCGTCACCACCATCCTGATGGTGTACGTCTACCCGACGGCCGCGACGCCCACGCCGGCCCTGGTGGCGCAGCTCTGGTGGCTCGGCGGGCTGATGGCCCTCGCCGGGGGCTACTGGTTCTGGTTCTTCATCCGCGTCGACGTGGCGGCCGAGGGCGGCACGCCCCTGCGCGTCATGCGCGCCGATCTCTTCATCCTCTCCCTGCTCGCCAGCGTGACGCTCGGCCTCGTCTGGGCCTGGCTGCAGGCGAGCGCAAGCGCGGCCGCCGGCGTCGTCTTCGGCCTGTACCTCGTCGCCACCGCGGTGCTGTTCTGCGGGGTCTACTGGTCCAAGTTCGCGCACATGTTCTTCAAGCCGGCGGCGGCATTCGAGAAGCGGGTCGCCGAGGCCAATGGCACGAACATGAACCTGCCGACGCAGACCCGGGACGATCCCGCGCAGCGGGAGCGGCACTCGATGGAGCTTCTGCGGGACGCCCCGATGGACATGGGCCTCGGCATCAAGCGCGAAGCGCCGCGCCACTACTAGAAACCACCCCCCGGATCCCGGCGGAACGGAACCAAGGAGCCAGCCTATGCCTACCTTCGTGTACATGACGAGGTGCGACGGATGCGGACACTGCGTCGACATCTGTCCCTCGGACATCATGCACATCGACAAGACCTATCGGCGCGCCTACAACATCGAGCCGAACATGTGCTGGGAGTGCTATTCCTGCGTGAAGGCCTGCCCGCAGCATGCGATCGACGTGCGCGGCTACGCCGACTTCGCCCCGCTGGGCCACAGCGTTCGCGTCCACCGCGACGAACAGAAAGGTACGATCGCCTGGCGGATCAAGTTCCGCAACGGCACGGAGAAGAACTTCCTGTCGCCCATCACCACCAAGCCCTGGGGAACGGCGATCCCCAAGCTCGCGGACGTTCCCGGACCCAGCAAGGAAATGCGCGACGGCGAGCTGCTGTACAACGAGCCGAAGTACATCCGCCTGGATGAAGGCGGCCTGCGTTCGCTGAAGGATGCAGGTCTCAAGTTGAGGACGGGGGTTTACTACTAATGACCTACGAAACGATCATCGAAGACGGCATCGACGTTCTTGTCGTCGGGGCGGGACTCGGCGGCACCGGCGCCGCCTGGGAGGCGAGGTTCTGGGGCCAGGACAAGAAGATCGTCATCGCCGAGAAGGCCAATATCGATCGCTCGGGCGCGGTCGCCCAGGGCCTGTACGCGATCAACTGCTACATGGGCACGCGCTGGGGCGAGAACAACCCGGAGGACCACGTCCGCTACGCCCGCATCGACCTGATGGGCATGGTGCGGGAAGACCTGCTGTTCGACATGGCCCGTCACGTCGACTCCACGGTGCACCAGTTCGAGGAGTGGGGCCTGCCCATCATGAAGGACCCGAAGACCGGGCGCTACCTGCGTGAAGGCCGGTGGCAGATCATGATCCACGGCGAGTCCTACAAGCCCATCGTGGCCGAGGCCGCCAAGAAGTCGGCGGACAAGGTCTTCAACCGCATCTGCGTCACCCACCTGCTGATGGACGACAGCAGGGAGAACCGGGTTGCCGGCGCCGTCGGGTTCAACGTCCGCACGGGCAACTACCACGTCTTCAAGTCCAAGACCGTGATCTGCGGCGCGGGCGGCGCCTCCAACATCTTCAAGCCGCGTTCGGTGGGCGAAGGGTCCGGCCGGACCTGGTATGCGCCCTGGTCGTCCGCGTCCGCCTACGGGCTCCTGATCGATGCCGGCGCCAAGATGACGCAGATGGAGAACCGCATCGTGCTGGCGCGCTTCAAGGACGGCTACGGTCCGGTCGGCGCCTACTTCCTGCACCTGAAGACCTACACGCAGAACTGCCTGGGCGAGGAGTACGAGTCCAAGTGGTTCCCCGAGCTGCAGAAGATGGTCGGCAAGGAATATCTCGACCCGGAGGCCTCGCACCTGACGCACCGGCCGATCCCGACCTGCCTGCGCAACCACGCGCTGATCAGCGAGGTCAATGCCGGCCGCGGCCCCATTCACATGATCACCATGCGCGCCTTCCAGGATCCCCACCTGGAGGAGGTCGGCTGGGAGAACTTCCTCGGCATGACCATCGGCCAGGCGGTGCTGTGGGCCGCCACCGACGTGGACCCCAAGAACGAGAATCCCGAGCTGACCACATCCGAGCCCTACGTCATGGGTTCCCACGCGACCGGTTCTGGTGCCTGGTGCTCCGGCCCCGAGGACATTTCCCCTCCCGAGTATTTCTGGGGCTACAACCGCATGACGACGATCGAAGGCCTGTTCGGCGCCGGTGACACGGTCGGCGGCACGCCGCACGCCTTCTCGTCGGGGTCGTTCACCGAAGGCCGCCTCGCCGCGAAGGCCGCCTGCAAGTACATCGACGAAGGAAAGGCCGAAGGCATCGTCGTGTCCGATGAGCAGATCGGCCGCCGCAAGAAGGAGATCTACAAGCCCCTCGAACACTACAAGGTCTACCGCAACGAGATCGTGGCGGGCGACGTCAATCCGCACTACATCAATCCCAAGCAGGGCCTGGACCGCCTGCAGAAGCTGATGGACGAGTATTGCGGCGGAGTGACCGTCAACTACATGACCAACGAGAAGCTCCTGCATATCGGTCTCAAGAAGCTCAGGATCCTGGAGGAAGACCTCGAGAGCCTGGCCGCGAAGGACGTCCACGAACTGCTGCGCGCGTGGGAACTGAAGCACCGTCACCGCGCCGCCGAGTGCGTAACGCACCACACGCTGTTCCGCAAGGAGACCCGCTGGCCGGGGTACTACTACCGGGGCGACGCCATGAAGGTGGACGACGAGAACTGGCACGTGCTGACGGTTTCCCGCCGCGACCCGAAGTCGGGCGAATACACGATGGAGAAGGCGCCTTGCTATCACCTGGTGGCGGACGAGAAGTAGCCGGCTCGCCGGGCCCCGCGACGCCGTCCTCTTCGGCCCGCGGAGAGCCGCGCATGAACATCGTCGACAAGACCGACGAGGAGATCCTGGCCGTCGCGAAGCCCCTGTGGCGCGATCTCGTCAAGTACTCGAACGAGGGCAAGTACGGGGAGTTCGCGAGGAACTTCTCCAGTTCCCTGGCGCTCGCGATGAACCAGGTCGTCGCGGGCCACCAGTTCGCCAACAGCGAGCTCGCGAGGAGCCTCGCCGAGGACGCCGACTCGCTCGGCATCATCCGCCGGGGCGAGCATGTGACGGTTCTCTACCGGCAGCGAAGCACCAAGAAGCCGGGCGAGTGGCTTGGCCGGCTGGTCCTCGGCTACGAGGACGGGAATGTCAGGATCTTCGGTGCGTCCATCTTCTGAGCGCAGCGCCGGGATCTGACGTGAGCGAAGCCATCCGGGACGGCAAGTTCGTCGAACTGACCTACAAGGTGACCGACAGGAAGTCGGGGCACGTCCTCACCCGGGTCGAGTTCCCGCTGGGCTATGTCCACGGGCACAATGAAATCCTGGCCCCCTCGGTTCACATGCAGCTCGAGGGCAGGTCCGCCGGCGACGTCATCGAAGTGGCGATCGACGGCAGCCAGATCTTCGGCCCCAGGGACGAGTCGCTGGTCTTTTCCGACGACGTCGAGAACGTCCCCGAGGAGTACCGGCAGGTCGGCACCTCCATCCTCATGGAGAACGACAGCGGCCAGACCCGAAGTTTTCTCGTGACGCACGTGGACGATGAGAAGCTGACGGTCGATGGCAACAATCCGCTCTCCGGCAGGGAGGTCGTCTTCGTGCTCGAGATACTGGCCGTGCGCGACGCGACCGACGAGGAGACGAGGGCGGGCGGGGCGATCCCCGCGGGCGTCGATGTCGACCCGGCGCGCCTGAGACCTGTTGGCTGATTTGCAATTGCATTCCCCACTTCACCGCGAGAAAGAAGACTCATGAGCGATCACAAACCGCCCCCCGCCAAGGTTCCCGACGGCCATTCGCGTTTCCTGACGACGCGCCAGATGCCCCCGAACGAAAAGGGCTTCGTCGGTTACGAAACCATCTGGGAGCCGTTCCAGAAGGTAGCCGAGTACAAGACGCCGAAGCGGCCGTAGGCACCGGCCCGCCACGTCGTCGCCTGGCGCTTGCGCGCCGGGCGGACCACCCTGCCCCGGGGCCGCCCCTCTCGGCGGCCCCCTTTTTGTGCTTGAATAGCCCTCTCGAACCGGGGATGGGGCAATGGCGGATCGGCGGCTTCAGGTTTTCCACGCGGTGGCGAAGCACCTGTCGTTCACCAAGGCCGGAGAAGCGCTCTGCATGACGCAGCCGGCCGTGACCTTCCAGGTCCGCCAGCTGGAAGAGCACTTCAACACCCGGCTGTTCGACCGCGCCCATGGCCGCATCGCCCTCACGCCCGCGGGAGTCGTCGCGTTCGCGTATGCAGAGAGAATCCTGGCGCTGACGGCGGAACTCGATTCGCGCCTGAGGGACATGGGCGGCCAGGTCGCCGGCCCGCTGCTGATCGGCGCGAGCACCACGATCGCCGACTTCCTGCTGCCGCAGATCATCGGGGAATTCAAGGCGACCCACCCGGGCGTGGCGCCAAGC
>JAGRPO010000232.1 GCA_019449455.1 Betaproteobacteria bacterium
CGCTCGTCGTCGAACTTCCCGTGCGCCGGCATCGAGGTCCCGGGCGAGCCGAACCGGATGATCCAGAAGAGCTGCCCGTCGGGGATGCCCCGGACGGTGTCCGCGCACGCGAAGTTGCGCGGCGGCGGGTCGAACTGGTCGGCGAGGCGGCCCTTGCCGTCGCCGGACGGGCCGTGGCACGAGGCGCACGAGATCCGGCGCGGATCGCCGCGATACGCGGCCTCGCCGGCCGCGAGGTTCGCCTCGGTGGGCTGCAGCGGGTTCGGGCGGTTGAAGTAGACGTCGGGCGCCTTGCCGGTGAAGCGCGGCTGCGGGCAATCGGCGGCCTTCGGCGCCTGCGCGCAGGCGGGGGCCGCGGCCAGTCCCAGCGCGATTCCCAGGCACAGGCCCCAGCGGGAATTTCCGGAAATGCGCATCGATGCCTCCGCGTGTCCCTGCGCGACGATCGCCGCATCGCCAGCATGGCGCGGCGGGGTGCGGCGCGCGTTGACCCGCCTCAAAGGGGCTGCGTTCCGGCGCGGCTAGCCCTCGAACTCGTGCACCACCGCCCAGAGGGTGGCGTAGGTGAGGGCGGGGAAGTCCGCGTGCAGCGCCTCGTAGTCCTCGGGGCGGAGCGGCTCGCGCTCCTTGCCCTTGCGCAGCCCCCACCAGCGCTCCTGGATGGCCTCGCGCACGGCGGGCGCCGGCATCGCGGGACGGCGCAGCTTCTCGTGCGTCCCGGCGAAGAGGCGCCGCTTGAGCGTCACGTCCGTCGAGGAGATGCGGAAGAGCTTCGTCAGCATCGCCGAGGTGGCGCCGTGGCGGATGAAGTGCTCGATCTGCCGGGAGCGCTTGCCGATGTAGTCCACCTGGCGCAGGCCGTGCTCGAAGGAGCCGGCGTCGATCTGCACCGCCACGCGCGGCTCCTGCATCTCGGACAGGCGCACGAGGTCGTCGGTGCTCAGCGCGCGCAACTCCGCGAACTGCGACTCGGTGAGGCCCGGCGGCGCCGGGCGGCTTTCGTCGGCGCTCTTCTGCAGCTCGCGGATGAGATGGGTGAGGAAGAGCAGGCGCAGCTGCTGGTCCCGGATCTCGATCATCGCTCGTCCCTCCCCTCGTCGATGGCGGTCCCGCCGCGGTGGACCCGCGGGTGTGGTCGATGGGGCCGAAATTGCCAACGGGCGTTAATCCTGTCAACGCCAAATCGGGGAATTTTCGCGGTGCACCGCAGCATGCGGCGCGCGGCACCGAAGTTGCTTCCTCGGCGCGCAGCGGCAACGCAGCTGAGAAACCGCGTGAACTTCGCGGCGGATGTGCTTGAACGCCGGGCGGCTCGCGCCCGCGCTAGTCTTCTTCCCGCGCCAGCTTGAACTGCGAAGTGAGCGCCGCCTGCGTCTGCGGGGGCACCATCGCGTAGTGGCTGTACTCGACCTGGTAGGAGCCCTGCCCGCCCGTCACCGAGCGCAGCCGCGACTGGTACTCCGCCACTTCCGACAGCGGCACCTGCCCCGAGATCGACATGAGGTCCCCGCCCGAGGATTCCGTGCCGGTGATCTGCCCGCGGCGGGACGAGATGTCGCTCGTCATGTCGCCCACGAAGCGGTCGGGCGCGGTGATGGTGATGTTCACGATGGGCTCGAGGATGATCGCGCCCGCCTTGAGGATCGCGTCGATCACGGCCTTCTTGCCCGCCGTCACGAAGGCGATCTCCTTGGAGTCCACCGGGTGGCTCTTGCCGTCGTAGACGATGACGCGGATGTCCTCGACGGGGTAGCCGGCGATGACGCCCATGTCGAGGGCCATCTTCACGCCTTTCTCGACGGCCGGGATGAAGACGGTGGGAATCACGCCGCCCTTCACCTGGTCGACGAACTCGAAACCGCTGCCCCGCGAAAGGGGCTCCACCTTGAGGAAGACCTCGCCGAACTGGCCGGCGCCGCCGGTCTGCTTCTTGTGGCGGCAATGGCCCTCGGCCTTCTTCGTGATCGTCTCGCGGTAGGGAATCTTGGGCGGCTTGGTGTCCACCTCCAGCTTGTACTGCGTCAGCATCTTCTCGAGCTTCACGCGCATGTGCAGCTCGCCCAGGCCGCGCACCACCGTCTCGTGCGTGGTGGGATGGCGCTCGATCCACAGGCAGGGGTCCTCGACCTCCAGCTTGTGCAGCACCTCGAAGAGGCGCTGCTCGTCGCCCTTCTTCTTCGTCTCCACGGCGATGGCGTGCATGGGCGTGGGGAAGTCGAGCGAGCGCAGGCGGATGCTGTCCTCGTCGTGGGAGTCGTGCAGAACGGCGTTGAACTCGATCTCGTCGACCTTGGCGATGGCGCCGAGGTCGCCCGGGAAGAGCTCGTTCACCTCGATGTAGTCCTTGCCCTGCACCGAGTAGAGGTGGCCCACCTTGAACGGGCGCTTGCCGTCGCCGATGTAGAGCTGCGAATCCCTGGTGATCGTCCCCTGGTGCACGCGGAAGAAGGCGACCTTGCCCACGTAGGGGTCCATCACGATCTTGAACACGTGCGCGAGCACGTGCTTCGTGCGGTCGGGCACGGCGTGGAATTCCTCGCCTTCGGTCGTCTCGCTCTTCAGGAACGGCGGCGGGTTGCCCTCGGTCGCGTTGGGCGCGAGGCGCGAGAGGATCTCGAGGAACTGCGGGACGCCGGCGCCCGTCTTCGCGGAAGTGAAGCACACCGGCACGAGGTGGCCCTCGCGCAGCGCCTTCTCGAACGGCGCGTGCAGTTGCGCGGGCTCGATCTCCTCGCCCTGCTCGAGGTAGAGGCTCATGAGGTCCTCGTCCACCTCGACCACCTGCTCGACGATGGCCGTGTGCGCGGCCTTCACGCCCACGAAATCGGCGTCGCCGTCGGGGCTGAAGAAGCAGTCCACCACGTCCTTGCGGTCGTGGGCCGGCAGGTTGATGGGCAGGCACTCCTTGCCGAAGTGGTCCTGGATCTTCCTCAGCAGCCCCGGCAGGTCCACGTTGTCCGCGTCAATCTTGTTCACCACGATCATGCGGCACAGGCCCCGCGTCTTCGCCCATTTCATCATGCGCGTGGTGTTCAGCTCGATGCCGTTCTGCGCGTTGATCACGACGACGGCCGTCTCCACGGCGGCCAGCGCCGCGATCGACTGGCCGGCGAAGTCGGGCATGCCGGGCGTGTCGATGAGGTGGATGCGCATGTCCTCCCAGGCGAAGTTCACCAGGGACGAGCCGAGCGAATGGCCGTATGCCTTCTCCATCGGGTCGAAGTCGCAGACCGTCGTGCCCTTCTCGACCGTGCCCGGAGAGGCGATGGCGCCGGACTTCCAGAGCAGGGCCTCGGCGAGCGTGGTCTTTCCGACGCTGCCGTGGCCGACGAGCGCGAGGGTGTGGATGGACTCGGTGTACTTCGGCACGATGCTGTTCCTTGTCGGTTGTCGGCTCGTTCCTCGACCGGGGAAGAACGGGATATGGGGGGGTGGCTTTCGCGGGGATCCTGGACCTTCTGACCCCCGAATTTACACTTTCCGCGGCGACTTCGCCTCCGGAAGGAACAAGCCCAGCAGGTCGTTCAGGAACCTCCGCCCCCTGGGGGTCGGGCGGATGGCGAGCGCGTCGCGCAGGAGCAGGCCCGCGGCCTCGGCCCGGGCGAGCGGGCCCTCGACGGCGGCGAGGGCGAGCCCCGTGCGCTCGGCGAACAGGGCCACGGGAAAGCCCTCCGCGAGCCGCAGCGCGTTCATCATGAACTCGAAGGCGATGTCGTCCGGCCCGACGTCGTGCGCTTCCTCGACGGCATTTCCCGCGAGCGCATGGTCCTGGTAGGCCTTCGGCTGCCGGTGGCGCGCCTCGCGCGTGACGCGATCGGCGAACGAGATCTTGGAATGCGCGCCGGCGCCCACGCCGAGATAGTCGCCGAAGCGCCAGTAGTTGAGGTTGTGGCGGCAGCGCCGCCCGGGCCTCGCGAAGGCGGAGGTCTCGTAGTTCTCGTAGCCCGCGGCGCCGAGCGCGTCCTCGATCGCCTCCTGCATCGCGGCGGCCGCGTCGTCGTCGGGGAGCGGCGGCGGGTAGCGGTGGAAATACGTGTTCGGCTCGAGCGTGAGGTGATAGGCGGACAGGTGCGCCGGCCCGAAGGACACGGCGGCGCGGATGTCGGAGAGCGCCTCTTCACGGGACTGGCCGGGCAGGGCGTACATGAGGTCGAGGTTCACGTTCTCGAACGTGGCGAGCGCGATCTCGGCCGCGCGCCACGCCTCGACCGCGTCGTGCACGCGGCCGATGGCCCGCAGGTGCTTCGCGTCGAAGCTCTGGATGCCCACCGAAAGCCGGTTCACGCCGCAGCCGCGGAAGTCCCGGAACTTCGACTGCTCGAAGGTGCCGGGGTTGGCCTCCAGCGTGATCTCCGCGTCGGCCTCCACGGGCAGGAGCGTGCGCGCCGCGGTGA
>JAGRPO010000004.1 GCA_019449455.1 Betaproteobacteria bacterium
AACGAGCAGTTCGCGCTGGCCGAGCGCGACTTCGAGGCCTCCGCCGCCCTGGGCGACGGAGGCATGGGCGCGTTCAACCTCGGCGCGCTGCGCCTGCAGGCCCGCAAGCCCCGCGAGGCGATCGCGGCCTTCGACGAGGCCTCCCGGCAGGGCTACAACCTGTTCAACCTTCCGTTCGAGAGGGGCATGGCCCTGATGGCGCTCGGAAACGTGGCGCAGGCCTACGAGCAGTTCTCGGCGGCGCTCAACCTCAATCCGACCTCGCCTTCGCGCGAGGCGCTGCAGCTCCAGGCGGGCCGCGCGGCGCTGCAACTGGGGAAGCGCGACGAAGCCATCGCGCACGTCGAGAAGGCGCTCGCCGCGGACCCGCGCAACAAGGAGGCGAGGTACGTGCTGTCGATGGCCCTCATCGCCAAGGGCGAGCACGCGCGCGCCGCCGCGATCCTCGACAGGCTCCTCGCCGAGGGCCAGAGCGTCAGCGCCTTCTACGCGCGGGCGCTCGCGAACCACGGCCTGGGGCGCAAGGCGCAGGCGCAATCGGACATCGACAACGCCATCCGCCTCGCCCCCCGGAACCCGGTCTTCCGCGAGTGGCAGGCGAAGATCGCGGCGATGCCCTGACCGCCGCGATGCGAATCCTGCACATCGGAAAGTACTTCCCGCCGGTCGCCGGCGGGATGGAGCGTTTTCTCGGCGATCTCGTCAAGGCGCAACGGGCGGCGGGCGACGACGCCTGCGCCATCGTCCATGCCGACCAACGGGCCGCGCGCGCGGACGACCCGCCCTGGCTGATGCGCTGCCCCGTGTGGATGCGGCTGGTGTTCACGCCGATCAGCCCGGCATTCCCCCTGTGGCTGCGGCGCGCGATATCGCGCCAGCGGCCGGACGTGCTCCACCTGCACATGCCGAACGCGAGCGTGTTCTGGGCGCTCTTCCTGCCGGGAGCGCGCCGCCTGCCCTGGGTCGTTCACTGGCAATCCGACATCGAGCCCTCCCGGTTCAAGCCCGCGCTGCGGATGGCCTATCCCTTCTACCGCGTCTTCGAGCGGGCCGTGCTCGAGCGGTCGGAGTGCATCATCGCCACTTCCGTGCAGTACCTCGAGGCGAGCGCGCCGTTGCGCCCGTGGCGGCACAAGTGCCATGTCGTGCCCCTGGGCGTGGACCACGACCGCCTTCCCGAAGTCGATGCCGGCGCCGCCGCTCGCCACTGGCGGGCGGACGGATTTCGCGTCCTCGCCGTCGGGCGCCTGACCTACTACAAGGGCTTCGAGACGCTGGTGCGGGCCGTGGCCGGCGATCCGGCGATGCAGCTCGTCATCGCCGGCGGCGGGGAGGAGCGTCCGGGTCTCGAACGGGCGATCGCGCAGGGGGGAAGCCCGGCGCGATTGCGCCTCGCGGGCGAGGTCGACGACCGCAGCCTCTGCGAGCTTCTCGCCACCTGCGACGTCCTCTGCCTGCCCTCCCGCGAGCGCACGGAGGCCTTCGGCGTGGTGCTGCTCGAGGCGATGCGCTACGGCAAGCCGCTGCTGGCGAGCGACCTGGCGGGAAGCGGCATGACCTGG
>JAGRPO010000233.1 GCA_019449455.1 Betaproteobacteria bacterium
AGGGTGATGGCCGCGAGGATCACCGAGCCGCCGGTGGGCGCCTCGACGTGCGCGTCGGGCAGCCACGTGTGCACCGGCCACATCGGCACCTTCACCGCGAAGGACATGAACATGGCGAGGAAGACGAGCACCTGCGCCGTCATCGTGAGCGGCAGCTTGTGGTAGTCGAGGATCTCGAAGCTGCCGTTGGTCTGGAGATAGAGGTAGATGAAGGCCGCGAGCATCAGGAGCGACCCCAGCAGCGTGTAGAGGAAGAACTTGACCGCCGCGTACACCCGGTTCGGGCCGCCCCAGACCCCGATGATGAGGAACATCGGGATGAGCATGGCCTCGAAGAACACGTAGAAGAGGATGGCGTCGAGCGCGGCGAAGGTGCCGTTGATGAGCCCGGACATGATGAGGAAGGCGGCGAGGTACTGGCCCACCTTGTCCGTGACGACCTCCCAGTGCGCGATCACCACGAGCACCGTCATGAAGCTGTTGAGGAGGATGAGCGGCATCGAGATGCCGTCCACCCCGAGGTGGTAGTTCACGTTGAGCAGCGCGATCCAGGGGCGGAGCTCCTGGAACTGCATGGCGCCGCCCGCGGCGAGGTCGAAGCCGGTCCACAGGGGGATGCCGGCCGCGAGTCCCAGGACGGAGCCCGCGAGCGCCGTCCAGCGCGCCGCGGCCGGGCTCCTGTCGGAGCCGACGGCGAGCACCGCCACGCCGAAGGCGATCGGCAGCCACGTGACCAGAGAGAGGATCGGGAAGCCCTGCGTCATGTTCTTCTTCTAGGTGAGCCTGGAGAGCAGTTCGGCGAATCTCGGGACCGTGATCCACAGGCCCAGCAGCACGAACACGCCGATGATCATGGTGAACGCGTAGTGGTAGATGTAGCCCGTCTGCAGGCGGCGGGCGGCGCCGGCGAACCAGCCGATGAGCTTCGCCGTGCCGTCGACCATGATCCCGTCGATGATCGTGCGGTCGCCCCACTTCCACAGGCCGCCGCCCAGCGCGCGCGCGCCGCCGGCGAAGAACCAGTCGTTGAACTCGTCGAAGCCGTACTTGCGCTCGAGGATGGTCGCGAGCACCCCGGACTTCGCCTTGACGAGCGCCGGCAGGTCCGGCCGGGCCAGGTACAGGTATCCCGCGAGGCCGGCGCCGCCCAGCGCGAGCCAGAAGGGGAGCGTGCCCAAAGCGTGCAGCGCCATGGCGCCGGCGCCGTGGAAGTGCTTCGCCATCTCCTTCATCGTCGCCGACGGCGCGATCGACTGGCCGAACCAGCCCCCGTAGAGCATGGGCTCGATGGCGATCCAGCCGATCACGGCCGAGGGGATGGCGAGCAGGACGAGCGGCACCGTCACCACCCACGGCGACTCGTGGGGCTTGCCGCCGTGCGCGTGGTCGTCGTGGCCGTGCGCTTCGTGGCCGTGCCCGTGGTCGTCGTGCGAGACGAACCGCTCGCTTCCGTGGAAGGCGAAGAAGACGAGGCGGAAGGAGTAGAAGGCGCCCACGAACACGCCCGCGAGCGCCAGCGCGTACGCGAGCCCCGCGCCCGGCGTCTGCGACAGGTGCAGCGCCTCGATGATCGAGTCCTTGGAGAAGAAGCCGGAGAACGGCGGCAGGCCCGCGTTGGCGAGCGCCCCGACGAGCACCGTCGCGTACGTCCACGGCATGTACTTGCGCAGCCCCCCCATCTTCCTCATGTCCTGCTCGTGGTGCAGCGCGATGATCACCGAGCCCGCGCCCAGGAAGAGCACCGCCTTGAAGAACGCGTGCGTCATGAGGTGGAAGATCGCCACCGGGTAGGCCGCGGCGCCGAGCGCCATCGTCATGTAGCCCAGCTGGGAGAGCGTGGAATAGGCCACCACGCGCTTGATGTCGACCTGCACGATCGCCACGAGCGCCATGAAGAACGCGGTGATGGCGCCGATCACGATCACGAAGGAGAGCGCGGCCTGCGACAGCTCGAAGAGCGGCGACATGCGCGCCACCATGAAGATGCCGGCCGTGACCATCGTCGCCGCGTGGATGAGCGCGGAGATGGGGGTGGGGCCTTCCATCGAGTCCGGCAGCCATACGTGGAGCGGGAACTGCGCGCTCTTGCCCATGGCCCCGACGAAGAGCGCCACGCAGATGACCGTTCCCAGGGCCCACGACTGCCCCGGGATCAGCTCGATGCCCGTGTAGGCGAGCGCCGGCGCCTTCACGAACACGTCGGCGTACTGGAGCGTGCCGAAGTGGGCGAACACGAAGCCGATGCCCAGCAGGAACCCGAAGTCGCCCACCCGGTTCACGAGGAAGGCCTTCAGGTTCGCGTAGATGGCGCTCGGGCGCCTGAACCAGAAGCCGATGAGCAGGTACGACACCAGCCCCACCGCCTCCCAGCCGAAGAAGAGCTGGAGGAAGTTGTCCGCCATCACCAGCATCAGCATCGAGAAGGTGAAGAGCGAGATGTAGGCGAAGAAGCGCTGGTAGCCGGGATCGTCGGCCATGTAGCCGATGGTGTAGACGTGCACCATCAGCGACACGAACGTGACCACCACCATCATCACCGCCGTGAGCCGGTCGACGAGGAAGCCCACGTGGATCGACCAGCCCTCGCCGGCGAGCCAGGTGTAGAGCGCGCCGGAGAAGGAGTGCCCCGCGGCGACCTCCTTCAGGAGCACGAGGGAGGCCACGAGCGAGATGGCCACCGAGGCGATGGTCACCGTGTGGGCGAACGCGCGGCCCAGCTTCCAGCCCAGCAGGCCCGCCAGCGCCGCCCCGGCCAGGGGCGAGAGCGCGGCGATGGTGGCGATCGTCATCAGCTCCATCGGCGCCTCATCCCTTCAGGGAGTCCAGGTCGTCGACGTCGATCGACCTGAGGTTGCGGAAAAGGGTGATGAGGATGGCGAGCCCGATGGCCGATTCCGCCGCGGCCACGGTGAGGATGAAGAACACGAACACCTGCCCCGCGGTGTCGCCCAGGAAGTGCGAGAAGGCGATGAAGTTCATGTTCACCGCGAGCAGCATCAGCTCGATGGACATGAGGATCACGATGAGGTTTCTCCGGTTGAGGAAGATGCCCGCCACCGCGATGGCGAAGAGCACGGCCCCGAGGACGAGGTACTGGCTGAGCGTGATCATTCGGATCGCGCCTCCGGCGCCGGCGGCGCCCCGCGCGCGGGCTCGTCCTTCACGATCCGCAGGCGCCCGGCCTTGGTGGCGGCGAGCTGCTCGGCGGGATCCTGGTAGCGGGTCTCCTTGCGCCGGCGCAGCGTGAGCGCGATGGCCGCGACGATCGCCACCAGCAGCACGACGGCCGCGAGCTCGAAGGGAAACACGTAGTCGGTGTAGAGGAGCCGGCCCAGCTGCTTGGTGTTGGAGTAGCCCGGCGGCGGCGCGCCCGGCGACGGGACGGCCATCGTGCGCGCCCCCACCACGAGGATCATCTCGAGGGCCATGAGCACCCCGACCGCGGCGGCGAGGAGCGAGTGGCGCAGGAACCCCTCGCGCAGCTTGTCGAAGTTGATGTCGAGCATCATCACCACGAACAGGAAGAGCACCATCACCGCGCCCACGTAGACGAGGACGAGGGCCACCGCGAGGAACTCCGCGTAGAGGAGCATCCACAGGCCCGCGGCGGAGAAGAACGCGAGCACCAGCCACAGCGCCGCGTGCACCGGGTTTCGCGCCGTGATGACGCGCAGCGCCGCGAGGATGAGGATCCCGGCGTTCACGTAGAAGGCGGCGAGCTGGGCGGTCATCAGCGGAACCTCGCGTCCTCGGCGCGGTCGGCCGCGATCTGCGCCTCGTACCGGTCGCCGATGGCCAGCAGCACGGGCTTGGTGTAGTAGAGGTCGCCCCTCGCCTCGCCGTGGTACTCGAGGATGCGGGTCTCGACGATGGAGTCCACCGGGCAGCTCTCCTCGCAGAAGCCGCAGAAGATGCACTTCGTGAGGTCGATGTCGTAGCGCGTCGTGCGGCGCGTGCCGTCCTGGCGCTGCTCGCTTTCGATCGTGATCGCCAGCGCCGGGCACACGGCCTCGCACAGCTTGCAGGCGATGCAGCGCTCCTCGCCGTTGGGATAGCGGCGAAGCGCGTGCAGCCCGCGGAAGCGCGCGCTCTGCGGCGTCTTCTCCTCGGGGAAGAAGACGGTGATCTTGCGCGCGAACAGGAAGCGCCCGGTGAGGCCCAGGCCCTTCAGCAGCTCCGAGAGCATGAGGCTGGAGGCGATCTCCTTCGCGCGGTTCCACATGGCCGTCATTTCCCGAACCAGATGGAGAACGGGGGCGTGCTCGCGAGCGGCTCGAGCATCAACACGCCCGTCACCACGATCCACACGAGCGTCACCGGGATGAACACCTTCCAGCCCAGCCGCATGATCTGGTCGTAGCGGTAGCGCGGGAAGGAGGCGCGCACCCACAGGAACATGAACATGAAGAAGGCGATCTTCGG
>JAGRPO010000039.1 GCA_019449455.1 Betaproteobacteria bacterium
AGCAGGAACCGGTACTCGCCCCGCAGGTACAGGAAGCCTCGCCGCGCGCCCGTCGCGAACGCGCCGAGGGTCATGCCCTCGATCACCGCGTCGGCGGCGTGGGCGAGGAGCACGCGATCCTTGAAGTTGCCGGGCTCGCCTTCGTCGGCGTTGCAGACCAGGTAGCGCTCCTTGCCCGGCGCCTCGCGGCAGGCCTCCCACTTGCGGCCGGCGGGAAATCCCGCCCCGCCGCGCCCGCGCAGGCCCGATGCCTTCATCTCCTCGAGGAGCGCCTCCGGGGCGCGCGCAAGCGCCGCCCGGAGCGCCGCCCCCGCATCCCAGGGCGAGCCGAGGAGCACGTCGCGCCGGTGGATGTTGTCCTCGACGCGGAAGTACTCCGCCGGCCAGTCGGCGAGCGGTACCGAGTCGCGGATCAGGTCGCAGATCTCGTCGACGCGCTCCTCGGTGAGCCGCGAAACCGCCAGCCCGTTCACCAGTATCGCCGGCCCCTGGTCGCACAGCCCCGTGCAGGACGTGGTGTCCACGCTGACCAGCCCGTCCTCCGAGACCTTGCCCCGCTCCACCCACAGCGCACGGCACATGCGGTCCAGGAGCGCCGCGCTCCCGAGCATGCGATCGGTGATGTTGTCGCTGAAGAGGACGCGGTAGCGCCCGCAAGGCTTGATGTGGAGGAACGAGTAGAAGGTCGCGACGCCGAGGATCTTGGCGCGCGGCAGGCCGAGGCGCGCCTCGATGCAGTCGATGGCCTCGGGCGCGATCCACCCGCAGGACTCCTGCACTTCGCGCAGGACCTGGAGCAACTCGTGGGGATCGTGCCGGTGCCGCGCCATGGCGGCAGCGGCCGCTTCGACGGGACCGGGCGTCTTCCGGACGGCGGGAGGCATAAGGCGGGAACCTCTGCGGGAGCGCTGGCCCGGCGGGCCAGCGGCCCCACGTCCCACCCTACCCCTGCGGAGAACGCCTTTCTTGACGCCGATCTAAAGCCCAGCGCAATTCGGGCTGCTGCGGGAGGTGGTGCCCGGGGCCGGAGTCGAACCGGCAAGCCTCGCGGCCGCGGGTTTTAAGCCCGCTGCGTTTACCAGTTTCGCCACCCGGGCAATGCCGGCGAAGTCTACACGGGCGGCCGCGTGGCGCGCTCGGCCTGCTCGATGATCGCGAGGGCCGCCTCGTCGACGGGCCGGCCCTCGGCCGCCGACCGCTGCCGGAGCATGCGAACGGCCTCGTCGCAATTGACCTTGTGGCGCTCGACCAGGATGCCGAGGGCGATGAGGGCCTGGGGCCCATGGGCACCGCCGAGGGCGTCGGCGAGAAGGCTCGCCTCCTCCGCGGCGCGAGGGGAGCTGCCGGCACGCTCGAGGGCCGCTCGGATCGCCGGCACGAGCTTCGTCAGGTCGACCGGCTTCGCGACGACGCCGACCGCCCCGCAGGCGGCTGCCCGTTGCTGCAACCGGTCGTTCCGGACGGGCGCGACGACCAGGAAGGGAATCCGGGCGTCCCGGGCGAGGAACTCCGCCGCATCCAGGCCGTTGCCGCTGTCCATTTCGGCATCGAGGACGACGAGGGCGGGCTGGACGTCCACCGCCATGCGCCTCGCCTCGTCGCCGTTGGTGGCCACCACCACGTCGAAGCCCGCCCGAGTCAGTCCGGCCACCAGGCTGGAGAGCACGATCCGATCGTCGTCGACGACCAGCAGGCGAGGTTTTGACTGCGTCATGAGAGCCTCATACTGTCCCGATTATGCCCGACCCGCGCGCCCGGAGACCGACTTGAACGCCCTTCGCCTGCTCCCCGTCGTCCTTGCACTCGCCATCCTCGTCGCCCATTTCTACCGGGCCGCGGCCTGGGTGCCTTTCGGCGTCACCATCGCCCTGCTGCCGCTTCTCTTCATCCGCGCCCCGTGGGCGGCACGGGTGCTGCAGGCGGCGCTCGCGATCGGCGCGATCGAGTGGCTGCGCACCGCCGCCGCCCTCATCGCCGTTCGACAGTCGTTGGGGCAGCCGTACACGCGGCTCGCGTTGATCCTGGGCGCGGTCGCCCTCGCCACGGGGCTTTGCGCGCTCATCTTCCAGTGGCGACCGGTGCGGACGCGCTTCGGCCTGGCGCCGGCCAGGGGCCCCGGGAGCTAGCCTTCCTGGTCGAAGGCGCGCACGCGGTTGCGTCCGCGGTGCTTGGCGTCGTAGAGGGCGGCATCGGCCTGTCTCATGAGCGTGTCGAGGTTGGCCGTCCCGGAGAGGGTGGCCACGCCGATCGAGGCCGTGATGCGGATGGGCAGGCCTTCATCGCGCGGGACCTCCGCCCTGCCGACGGCCTCGCGCAGGCGCTCGGCCACCTCGACCGCGCCCTCGAGCTCGGTTTCCGGCAGCAGGATCGCGAATTCCTCGCCGCCGACGCGGCCCACCACGTCGACCTCGCGCAGGACCTCGAGGCAGGTCCGGGCGAGCTGCTGCAGCACCCGGTCGCCCGCGCGGTGGCCGTGGGCGTCGTTCACTTCCTTGAAGTGGTCGATGTCGAGCATGAGCATCGACAGCGGCGCCTCGTAGCGCCGGGACCGGGCGAGTTCCGCGTCCGCCACCTCGAAGAAATGGCGCCGGTTGGCGATCCCCGTGAGCGCGTCCGTGTGCGCCTGCTTCTCGAGGAGCTTCGCCACCTTCCGCTGGCGCCGCCACGCCCGGTCGACCATCAGCGTGGCGCCGATCCCCACGCCGAAGAGCACGCTCGACAGCGCCCCCACCACGCCCATGTCGCGGCGCCAATGCCCGAGGTACTCCGCGGTGGCGCGGCCGACGGTGACGTGCAGCGGATAGTCGGCGACCTTGCGGTAGGAGTAGAGGCGCTCCACGCCGTCGAAGGGCGAGATCGCGTGGAAGGTTCCGGAGGTCTCTCCGCGCGACACGAGATCGCGCAGCGCGGCGGGTGCGTCGCTCGACGTTGCGGAACCCGGAAGCGGCGGGTGGCGGGCAATGACCGCGAGGCCTTCCCCGTGCAGGGTCACCGCGCCCTGCCTGCCGACGTCGCCCGCGCCCAGCATCGCGACCAGCCGGTCGATGGGGACGCGCGCCACGACGGCGCCGGCGAAGCGGCCGTCGGGATGCTCGACGCGGCGCGCGAGGTCGATGACCCACGGGCCCGCCGGTTCATGGCTGTGCGGCCGCGAGATGACGAGGCCCGACAGGTACTCGTCGCGAAGCCGGACGAAATACGGCTGTTCCGCGGCTCCCGTCTCGGGCGTGGTCGCGAACTCCGGCCCGGCGTGCTCCCGGCCGTCCGCGTCGAACACGCGGATTCCCAGCACCTCGGGGAGGTTCGCGAGCACGCTGGCGATGTAGGTGAGCTCCGCCTGCCCGTCGCCGCTGCCGGCCGCCAGCCGGCGCTCGTGCTCCAGGGCGACCGTGTGCAGCGCGAGCTTCACCTTGCCCATGAGGCCGCCGAGATCGCTCTCGAGCACGCGGGCCACGCTGTAGGTTTCGACGACCGCCTGCTCCTCGTGCTGGGAGCGGCTGGTGTAGATCGACTGGCCGATGAGGAGCGCGAGAAGAACGAGCAAGCCGGCCATCACGCGCCAAAGGCGCGAGACGAACCTCCCCTCTTTCGCTTGTTCCACTAGCCCCTCCTGCGCCCATCCTCCGCCAGGGGGCCGGGCCGGACTTGTCGGCCGTCAGACCTTGGCGCGATTCAGTAGCACTGCGCGCGGCACAGCCGGACGACGTCGGCCTCGGTAAGGGGGCCGCCGTCCCAGGACCGGGCGTCGGCGGGCAGAAAGCAGGCGCACATCCGCACCGGGCCCGAGAACGACGGCCTCGCGCCCGTGGAGCGCCAGCCGTTGCCCATCGGCGTGCCGTACGCATTGGCCCAGGGATTCTGGTCGTGCGGCTCCCAGGTGCGCGGGCCGCCGGACGGGGACTCGGCGCGCTTCGCCGGCCGCGAGACGAGTTCCGTCCAATAGGCATCGGGCCGGTCGTGGCGCAGCCGCTCGCCCAGCCAGGCATTCGCGTAGTCGCCGGTATGGTCGGCCGCGGCCGGATGACTCGCCGCGAGCACGGCGATCGCTGCGGCCAGGGCCAGGGAAGGGACGCGGATCATGGTCGGATTCGGGCGGACGGCATGTGCCATGCCGGCATGTTAGCGCCGAAACGCGGGCATTTTCTGTGGCCGGGGTCACAGTGCCGGAAAAAAAAGAGCGCCTCGCGGCGCCCCGTTCGCAGGCATTGCGCCCGCTCAATGGACCGCAAGCCGGTGCGTAGGAGTGCCCTTGTGCTTGGGCAGCGTGAGCATCAGCACGCCTTCGGCGTACTTCGCCTCGGCCTTGTCGATGTCCACCTCCATCGGCAGCGTGAACGCCCGGGTCATCGTCCCGAAATAGCGCTCGCTGCGCAGCACCTTGCCTTCCTTCTCTTCCTTCTTCTCGCGGCGAACCTCGGCCGCGATCGAGACCATGTTGCCGTCGACCTCGACGCGGATGTCCTCCTTCGCCACGCCAGGCATGTCGGCCTTCACCGTGTAGCGGTCATCGGCTTCCTCGACGTCGATCCTGATGGCCGGAGGCGCCGTTTCCGTATCGACCCACATCGGCGGGAACATGCCCTTGAAGACACCCGGAACCGTCGTGTCGAAGAGGCTCAGGGGCTTGAGGGTTCCCATGGTTTCCTCCTTCGCGATTCCAGCCCGCGGCGGCGTCACTTCCACCGCCGCCCGGAGCGGGACGCAGCCCCACTCCGTAGGAGTGAGGATAGGCGCACCGCGCCCGGCCGTGTTGCCGCCGGTCAAGAACCCTGCGGATTTCTCGCGGCGACGAATTCGCAGATCCGGTCCAGGGTATCCAGGACGGCGTAATCCGACTCCGAGATCTCCACCCCGAAGCGCTGGTGCACCGCGATGAGGAAGTTCAGCCAGTCCATGGAATCGAGGTCGACCTGGTCGCGCAGGAGCTTGTCCGGGGCGACGTCGCCCTCCTCCAGCTCCGGGGCGATCTTCCTCAGCTCGGCGAAGACCAGCGGGCGCAATTCGACGGCGTTCATAGTTTCTCCGGTTCCTGGAGGCGGCGCGAGAGCTCGGCGAGGAACGCGGCGCCGCGGTGCCCGTCGCTCACGCGGTGGTCGGCCGACAGCGTCGCCACGACGGTCGGCACCGCCCTGATCTCGCCCGCCTCGACCCAGGGGCGCGCCGCCACGCGGCCGAAACCCACGATCGCCGCCTGCGGCGGGTAGATGACGGCGAACGTCGACTCCACGCCCGCTTCGCCGAGGTTGGTCACGGTGATGGTCGGATCCGACATTTCGGAGCTCTTCAGGCTGCCGGCCCTCGCCCGCTTCACCAGATCGGCCAGGCTCTTCATCAGCTCGCCGAGCGGGAGCTCGGGGACGTCGCGAATGGCCGGCGCCACGAGCCCGCCCTGGCGGATGGAGATCGCGACGCCGAGGTGCACGGCCTGCGAGGGCACGTACGCCCCTTCGCGCCAGGTGCCGTTGAGGTCCGGGAAATCCTTCAGCGCGAGCGCCACGGCCTTGAGCTGCACTGCCGCCATCAGGATCCGGTCCGTCATCGACCGCCTGGCGTTCTCGGCGGCGAGCCAGGCGGCCGCGCGCTGCATCGGGATCGTCTCCGCGAGGTAGTAATGCGGGATCTCGCGCTTGGACCGGCTCATGGCGGCCGCGATGGCCTTGCGCATCTCGGCGGCGCGATCCGGCGCGGCGCCCGCCGCGGGCTTGCGTCCGGCGCGCTCGATGTCCTCGAGCGTGACCGCGCCGTGCGGCCCGCTGCCGGCGACGGTCGCGGGATCGACGCCCAGCTCCGCGGCGCGCTTCCTTGCCGCCGGCGATATGGGCTTGCGCCCTTCGGGGGGCGCGGGCGCCTCTCGTGCCGCGGCCACCGGCGCGGGCGACGGCGCCGCTTCCTTCGCGGCCGACGGCGCGGCCGCCCCCGGCGCCTCGCCCGGGGCGAGGAGCGTCGCGATGACGGTGCCCACGGGGATCGTGGTGCCGGGCTCGACGAGGAGCGCCTGCACGGTGCCTTCCTGCCAGGTCTCCACGTCGACGGCAGCCTTCGTCGTGTCGACGATGGCCACCACGTCGCCCTTCTTCACGACGTCGCCGGGCTTCACCTTCCACTCGAGGAGCTTGCCCTCGTCCATGTCCGCGCCGAGGGATGGCAGCTTGAAGTCGGTCACTGGAAGAGTCCTTTCACGGCCGCCACGATCTTGTCCGCCTGGGGCAGCGCCGCCTCCTCGAGGTGCCTCGCGTAGGGAATCGGCACTTCCTCGCGGCACACGCGCGCCACCGGCGCGTCCAGGTCGTAGAACGCCTGCTCCATGACGCGCGCCATGATCTCCGCCGAAAGGCCGCCGCTGCGCCATCCGTCGTCCACCACGACCGCGCGCCGGGTCTTGCGCACCGAGGCGAGCACGGTGTCCATGTCGAGCGGCCGCAGCACCCGCAGGTCCACCACCTCGGCGTTGATGCCCTCCTCGGCGAGGCGATCGGCGGCCTGCAGCGCCTTGGGCACGCAGTTGCCGTAGGCCACCAGCGTCACGCGCGTTCCCTGCCGCCGCACCTTCGCATGCGCGATGTCGATCGCCTCCGCCGACAGCTCCCCGGTCGTCTCGAAGAGCGCCGGATATTCGAAGACGAGGACAGGATTGCCGTCGGCCAACGCCGCGCCGAGCATGCCGTGCGCGTCGTCGATGGTCGCGGGCGCCGCGATCTTGATCCCCGGGATGTGCGCGTACCAGCCCTCGAAGCTGTGCGAATGCTGCGCGGCGAGCTGGCGTCCCGCGCCCGTGGCCATGCGGATCACCAGCGGCACGGCGAACTGCCCGCCGGACATGTGGCGAAGGATCGCCGCCGTGTTCACGATCTGGTCGAGCGGCAGGAGGCTGAAGTTCACCGTCATCACCTCGACGATGGGCCGCATGCCGCCCAGCGCCGCGCCGATGCCCGCGCCCACGAAGGCGAGCTCGGAGAGCGGGGCGTCGCGCACGCGCTCCGGGCCGAACTCGGCCAGCAGCCCCTTGCTCACGGCGTAGGTGCCGCCGTACCTGCCGACGTCCTCGCCCATGAGGAAGACGCGCTCGTCGCGCGCCAGCGCCTCCCGCAGTCCCAGCCTCAACGCTTCCCGGTAGGTGATCTTCATGGCGCGTACACGTCCTTGGCGAGATCCTCGACGGGTTCCCACGACCCCGCCTCGGCGAAGGCGACGGCGGCGTCGACTTCGCCCGCCACCTCGGCGTCGATCTCGAGGAAGCGCTCCTCGGTCAGGTCGCCCTGCGCCTTCAGGCGCGCCGAGAAGGTGTGGATGGGGCCGCGCGTCTTCCACTGCTCGATCTCGGACTTGTCGCGATAGAGATCGGGGTCGAACATCGAATGCGCGCGGAAGCGGTAGGTGCGGAACTCGACGAAGACCGGGCCGGAGGCCATCGCGTGCTCGCGGGCGCGCTTCGCGCCCTCGTGCACCGCGACCACGTCCATGCCGTCGACGGGAAACGCCTCCATGCCGTAGGACGCCGCCTTCGCGCACAGGTCGGTCTGCGCCTCGTAGCGCGCGATGGCGGTGCCCATGGCGTAGAAGTTGTTCTCGCAGAAGAACGCCACGGGCAGGCGCCACAGGGCCGCGAGGTTCATCGACTCGTGGAAGGCACCCTCGGCCACGGCGCCGTCGCCGAAGAAGCAGGCGGTGACGCGCTCCTCGCCGCGCATCTTCGCGGCCAGGCCGAAGCCCACGGCGAGCGGCAGCCCGCCCCCGACGATCGCGTTGCCGCCGTAGAAGCGGGTCGCCGCGTCGAAGAGGTGCATCGAGCCGCCGCGCCCGCGCGAGCAGCCCTCCTTCTTGCCGAACATCTCGGCCATGATGCGCGTCATCGCCACGCCCTTGAGCAGCGCGTGACCGTGCTCGCGGTAGGTCGCCACCACGCTGTCGACGGGCAGGAGCGCGCGCATCGCCCCCGTGGCGACCGCCTCCTCGCCGATGTAGAGGTGGAGGAAGCCGCGGATCTTTCCCGCCCCGTAGAGCTCGGCGCATTTTTCCTCGAGGCGGCGAATGCGCAGCATGTCGGTGAGGAGCGCGATCGACTTCTCCGGCGGATACGGCACCGGCCCCGACGGGGGCGGCGGGATCGGGGTGCTCATGCGCTTTCCTCCAGCGTCGAGGTGTCGCCCTCGGGGAGCCCCAGCTCGCGCGCCTTCAGGAGCCGGCGCATGATCTTGCCGCTCCTCGTGCGCGGAAGCGAGGCGGAAAACTCGATCTCCTTGGGCGCGACCGCGGCGCCCAGGCGCTTCCTCGCGTGGCCGAGGATCTCCATCTTCAGCTCCTCGCCCGGCTGGAACCCGGAGCGAAGGGAGACGAAGGCCTTCACGATCTCGCCCACGACGGGGTCGGGCTTGCCGATGACGCCGGCTTCGGCCACGGCCGGGTGCTCCATGAGCGCGCTCTCCACCTCGAACGGGCCGATGAGGTGGCCCGCGGACTTGATCACGTCGTCGGCGCGGCCGACGAACCAGAAGTAGCCGTCGGCGTCGCGCTTCGCGAGGTCGCCGGTGAAGTACCAGCCGTCCGCGAAGCACTTGCGGTAGCGCTCCTCCTGGTCGAGATAGCCGCGGAACATCGAGGGCCAGCCCGCGCGAAGCGCCAGCTCGCCTTCGGTGTCGTTCGCCGCCACCACCTCCAGGCCCGCCTCCCCGCGGTGCACGATCGCCGCCTCGACGCCCGGCAGCGGCTTGCCCATGGAGCCCGGCTTCACGTCCAGGGCCGGCGTGTTGGCGATCATGATGCCGCCCGTCTCCGTCTGCCACCAGTTGTCGTGGATGGGCATTCCCAGCGCGTCCATCCCCCACCAGACCGCCTCGGGGTTGAGCGGCTCGCCCACGCTCGCGACGAAGCGCAGGCTCGGGAGCGAATGCCGCTTCGCGAGTTCCGCCCCGGCCTTCATCAGCATGCGTATCGCCGTGGGCGCCGTGTACCAGACGCTCACGCGCTCCTCCTCGAGGATGCGGTACCAGCGCACGGCGTCGAAATCGGCCTCGTCCACGATGCTGGTCACCCCGTGCACCAGCGGCGTCACGATGCCGTAGGAGGTGCCCGTGACCCACCCCGGGTCGGCCGTGCACCAGAAGACGTCCTCGGGATGCAGGTCCAGGGCCACCCGGCCCGTGGCGTAGTGCATGACGACCGCGCCGTGCACGTGCACCGCGCCCTTCGGCATCCCGGTGGTGCCGCTCGTGAAATGCAGGAACGACGTGTCCTCGGGGCCCGTGCGCTCGACCTCGCACTGCGGCGAGGCCGCCGCCAAAGTGGCGCGGAACTCCGGCGTGTCCACCCGCAGCACGTGCTCCAGGGTCGGCATCGGCACGGCGATCTTCGCGATCTTCCTCTGGTAGAGCGCCTCGGTCGTCACGAGCACCTTGCCGCGCCCCATGTTCACGCGCGTGGCGATGGGCTCGGGCCCGAACGCGGAGAAGAGCGGCGAGACGGCGGCGCCCAGCTTGAGGCCGCCGAGCACGGCGAAATAGAGATCGGGAATGCGCCCGCACAGGACGAAGACGGCGTCGCCCTTGGCCACGCCCAGGGACCGAAGCACGTTCGCGAAGCGGCTCGAGGCCTCGGAGAGTTCGCGGTAGGTGATGGGCCGCACGTTGCCCGCGACCGGGTGCCAGCGGATGGCGACGCGGTCCGCGAGCGCCCCGCGCGCGTGGCGCTCCACGGCCTCCCAGGCGATGTTGAGCCCGCCGCCGGGCAGCCCATCGAGCATCCTTCGCGCCTCGTCCCAGCCCAGGGCAGCGTTGGGCGGCAGGGCAAGAGCCGTGAGGTCCTTGTGGATGAGGGGCGGTCTCATGGCGCGGTCTCCTGCGCGGAGGAGTCGACCAATTCACTCTAGGAGCGCCCGCGCGGAATCCGTTGACCTCAGTCAACTGGGCTGCCGATGCCGGGCGCGACACTGGTCGAAGCGACCTTCGCCGATCGGCCATAAGGGCAATGCCATGACATCCCGCACCGCACGCAAGCCTCGCGCGCCGCGCGCGCGCGCCGCGAAGCCCGAGAAGTGGGTCTACCTTTTCTCCGAGGGCAACGCCCGCCGCAAGGATCTCCTCGGCGGCAAGGGCGCCAACCTCGCCGAGATGACGCGCATGGGATTGCCCGTGCCGCCCGGCTTCATCGTCACCACGCGCGCGTGCAACGCATACCTCGCCGCCGGCGGCTTCGCCGAGGGCATGTGGGCGCAGGTGGAAAAGGCGCTAGCCAAGGTCGAGCGCCTCGCGGGCAGGCGCCTGGGCGACGCGGCCGATCCCCTTCTCGTCTCTTGCCGCTCCGGCGCGCGCTTCTCGATGCCGGGCATGATGGACACGGTGCTCAACATCGGGCTCAACGACGCGGTGGCCGCCGGACTCGCGAAGCTCACGGGCGACGAGCGCTTCGTGAACGACGCCTACAGGCGCCTGGTGCAGATGTTCGGCACGGTGGTGATGGGCCTTCCGGACGAGCCCTTCGAGGCCGTGCTCGCGCGTCACCGTGCGGCGCTCGGCGTGGCCAACGACGCCGACCTGCGCGCCGACACACTTCGCGAGATCACGGCGGAGTTCAAGTCGATCGTGAAGGCGCGCGCCCGGCGCGCCTTCCCGGAGGACCCGCGCGAGCAGCTGCGGCTCGCCACCGAGGCCGTGTTCAAGTCCTGGAACGGCAAGCGCGCCATCGACTACCGCAACGCCGCCGGCATCGCCCACGACCTGGGCACCGCGGTCAACATCCAGACGATGGTGTTCGGCAACATGGGCGCCGGCTCCGGCACGGGCGTCCTCACGACGCGCAACGTCACCACCGGCGAGCCCGCCCTCGAAGGCGACTGGCTCACGAACGCGCAGGGCGAGGACGTCGTGGCCGGCACTCGGGCGACGAAGGCGATCGCGGCGCTCAAGGCCGAGATGCCGCGCATCCATGCCGAGCTCGCGCGCAATTGCCGCACGCTGGAGAAGCACTTCCGCGAGGTGCAGGACGTGGAGTTCACCATCGAGCGCGGCAAGCTGTGGATGCTGCAGACGCGCGACGCGAAGCGCACCGCGCAGGCCGCCGTGCGCATCGCCGTGGACCTGGCCGGCGAGAGGCTCGTCACGCGCGCCGAGGCCGTCCTGCGCGTCTCGCCCGACCACGTGGACGCCTTCCTGCACCCGCAATTCGACGCCAGGGAGAAGGTCTCGGCGAAGAAGCGCGGCGACCTGCTCGCCACGGGCCTCAACGTCTCGCCCGGCGCCGCGAGCGGCGTCCTCGCCTTCGACGCCGACAAGGCGGAGCTGTGGGGCGTGAAGGAGAGGAAGGCGGTCATCATGGTCCGCCCGGAGACCAAGCCCGACGACGTGCACGGCATGCTCGCCGCCAAGGGCATCCTCACCAGCCGCGGCGGGCGGACCAGCCACGCCGCCCTCGTGGCGCGGCAGTTCGGCAAGCCCGCCGTGGTGGGCGTGTCGGCCATGGACGTCGACCCCGTGAAGCGCGAATTCCGCATCGGGGGGCGCGTCTTCCGCGAGGGCGACGCCGTTTCCATCGACGGCACCACGGGCGAGGTCTACGCCGGGAGCCTGAAGACCGTGGTCCCGGAGTTCACCGACCCGTACCTCGCGAAGCTCCTCGCCTGGGCCGACGGCTTCCGCAGGCTCGGCGTGTGGGCCAACGCGGACTACCCGAAGGACGCCGAGCGCGCCCGCGCCTACGGCGCGGAAGGCATCGGGCTGTGCCGCACCGAGCACATGTTCTTCGAGACCGAGCGCCTGCCGCTCGTGCAGCAGATGATCCTCGCCACCACCGACGCCGAGCGCGCCGGGCCGCTGGCGAAGCTCCTGCCCTACCAGCGCGACGACTTCGTCGGCCTCTTCCGCATCATGGACGGCCTGCCGGTCACCATCCGCCTCATCGACCCGCCGCTGCACGAGTTCCTGCCGAGCTACGACGAGCTGGCCCACGACGTGACTCAGCTCGAGACGCGCGCCGAGACCGCCACCGGGAAGGACCCGCTGGGACTCGCCGGCACGCTGGCGCAGAAGAAGCGCCTGCTCGAGGCGGTGGGCGCGATGCGCGAGGCCAATCCGATGCTGGGCCTGCGCGGCGTGCGCCTGGGGATCCACCTGCCGCAGCTCGTGCGCATGCAGGTGCGCGCCATCGTCGAGGCCGCCTGCCGCTGCAAGCGGGAGGGCATCAAGGTGCACCCGAAGATCATGATCCCGCTCATCGCGCACAACAACGAGCTGATGATCGAGGAGGCGATCCTCGACGAGGAAGCGAAGGCGGTGATGAAGGAGCAGGGCCTGCGGGTGAAGTACGAGTTCGGCACCATGATCGAGATCCCGCGCGCGGCCCTGACGGCGGGCGACATCGCCCGCAACGCGCAGTTCTTCTCCTTCGGCACCAACGACCTCACCCAGACCACCTACGGCATCTCGCGCGACGATGCGGAAACCGGGTTCCTGCGCGAGTACCTCGAGAAGCGCATCCTGCCGGACAACCCCTTCGCCACCGTCGACCAGGCGGGCGTGGGCAAGCTCATGGAAATGGCCGTTCGCCTCGGCCGCGAGGTGAGGCCGGACCTGGAGGTGGGCATCTGCGGCGAGCACGGGGGCGACCCGGCGAGCATCGCCTTCTGCCACCGCATCGGCCTGGATTACGTGAGTTGCTCGCCCTACCGGGTGCCGGTGGCGCGGCTGGCGGCGGCCCAGGCGGCGCTTGCCGACCCGGCGCACGGCTGACCGGCTCCGCCCGGGGCGCCCTTCCGGGACCGCGGCACGTGTCGCGGTCGCCGGCGATGGTACGATTCAGGCCGCCCTGAGCAGATGCCCGACAGCCCGTCTTGCCCCAGACCCCAACGCCTCCCGATCCCGCGCTCGCGGCCTCGCATCTCGACGCGGCGAGGAGCGCCTATCTCGCGAACGACCTCGCCGGCGCCGCGGCGCGGTGCGACGAGGTTCTTGCGGCCGCACCCGACCGGCCCGACGCGCTTAACCTGCGCGCGCTGATCCACGTCAGGAGCCGCGATTACCCTTCGGCGGAGAAGTGCGCGAGGCGCGCGGTGGAGCGTGCGCCCGGCCAGGCGGCGTTCCACCACACCCTGGGCTACGCCTGCCGGCTCCAGGACCGCCTGGACGAGGCGGCGCTGCACTACCGGGACGCGCTGGCCCTCGACGCCGGGCACGTCGAGTCGCTGCTCGGCCTGGGAGCGGTGCAGGCCGCACGCGGGCTGTTCGGCGAAGCCAGGCAGTGCTATTCCCGCGCGATCGCGCTGCGGCCTGACATCGCCGGCGCCCATTACAACCTGGGCCGTGCGAACGAGGACGCGGGCGACCTGGCCGAAGCCGCGAAGTGCTACCGCCGGGCGCTCTCGATCGACCCGGCCCAGCCCCATGCATGGCTCAACCTCGGAAGCGTGATCGCCGGGCTGGGTGACGCTGCCGGCGCAGTCGAGGCCTTTCGGCGCGCGCTTGCGTTGCGCCCCGACTATGCCGCCGCCCACAACAACCTCGGCACCGTGCTCCTGGGCCTCGGCGACCTCGATGGGGCGATCGCGAGCTTTCGCGAAGCCATCCGGCTCCAGCCGGCATACGCCGAGGCGTACCACAACCTGGGCAGCGCGCTGCGCCACCAGGGACAGACCGACGCTGCCGCCGCCGCATTCGAACAGGCGCTGCTCCTCGATCCCGCCCATGAGAGCGCCCGCTTCAACCTGGGCGCGATACGCGGCGAGAACCCGCCGAGCCCGCCCCCCGCGGTCGTCCGCGCGCTGTTCGACGATTACGCCACGAATTTCGACACGCACCTGGTGGACCGCCTCGAGTACCACGTCCCGGAACGCCTGGCCGCCGAGATATCGGCATTGCGGGGGAAGGACGCCCGCCTCGACGTCCTGGACCTCGGCTGCGGCACCGGCCTGCTGGGCGCCGCGATCCGTCACCTGGCGAACCGGATGACCGGGATCGACCTGTCGCCGAGGATGCTCGAACGGGCGAGCGAGCGCGGCATCTACGACCGCCTCGTCGGAGAGGACCTTGCGCCGTTCCTGCGCGCCGAACCCGCCGCCGGCTACGACCTCGTCGCCGCCGCCGACGTATTCGTCTACGTCGGGGACCTGGCCGACGTCTTTGCGCAAGCCGCCCGGATCCTCCGGTCGCGCGGGCTTTTCGTCTTTTCGGTCGAGCGGCATCCCGCGCCCGCCGCGCAGGGGTACCTGCTCCAGCCCACGGGACGCTATTCCCACGACGAGGATTACTTGCGGGCACTGGCGCGGGAGCACGGCTTCACCGTGCGCACCCTGGCCCCGGAGCGGATCCGGACGCAGCGCAAGGAGCCGGTGCCGGGGTTGATCGCGGTACTCGAGAAGGAGGGGTGACCGGGCGGAGGTGGCCCACCGGGCCGCCGCACCGCATTAACACCGGTTAGCGGGCGTGACCCTTTTGCACACGCTCCGGGCCCGAAACTGTGAACTGGTTCACAGTTTGCCCGTCGTTTATGGCGCATGTTTGGCCCATGGCGCGGAGACTTCCGGGATAAGGTCGCTCCGACGCGATGGAGGCAACATGGCCCAAGGCGCATCGGTGAACCCTGTCCCAAGCACTCGCATCGGCATTTACGGCCTGTTCGAGCGCATCCCCTTCCTGAAGGGCAAGTACGCCCACAAGTTCGCGGCCGCCACGGTGATCGCCGTCGTGCCGCCGCTCGCCATCCTGCTGGCGTACATGCTGTTCGCGAACGACGTCTCCGATACGGGCAAGCGCCTGCTGCCCGCCCTGGGGCTCACCTACCTCGGGGGGTTCATGGCCATGCTCTGGCTGCACCAGGGGCTCCTCGCCCCGGTGGTCATGTCCTCGACCGCGATGAAGAAGTACCTCGACGACGGCAAGTCCCCCGAGATGCCGCTGGGCTTCTACGACGATGCCGGCCGCCTCATGGGCCGCACCCAGTACGTGCTCGAGCTCCTCGAGCGCTGGGGCGCGCGCATCGAGAGCCTCACGGACCTCGACGAGATGACCGGGGTCTACACGCGCCGCGCCGGCGAGAAGCGGCTCGACGAGGAGATCGCCCGCAGCGAGCGCGACAAGACCACCTTCCACGCGACCCTCGTGGACCTGCGCGGGTTCCGCGCCATGCGCGAGGAGCACGGCTACGGCGCCGGCGACATCTGCCTCGTGCAACTGGTCGCCGACCTCATGGCCAACACGCGCAAGGGCGACTGGATCGCCCGGTGGGGCAACGACCAGTTCCTCATGGGCCTGCACCGCAACCACAACGCGAAGATCGTGACGGACCGCATCCTGCATGCCATCGACTCGGTGCCCTGCCGGGTCTCGGCCGACACGGAGATCAACATCCGGGTGTCCTGCGCGGTGATGGAATATCGCCTCGGCCTGGGTTCCGACATGCTCCTCAAGCGCCTCGACGAGGCGCTCGCGGAAGCCAAGTTCAAGAGCATCCCGGGCGGACCCTCGCGGGCGGTCTTCCGCCTCTCCCCGGACCGGCCGTAGTCCCGCCCCCTACTCGGGGGCGATGTCCGGCAGCGGCCGCCGCCGCTCCAGGTGGAAGCGCACGAGCGCCGCGAAGCGGTAGAGCGCGTGCACGAACTTGCCGTAGGGCATCGTCACGAAGAGCGCCAGCACCACGCCCAGGTGCGCGACCAGCAGCATCCCCATGGCCCGCGTCTCGCGCAAGGCGAGCAGCAGCAATCCCGTGAGGCTCGCGAGGAACAGGAGCGCCAGGAATCCGGCGTCCATCCCCTTCTGCCCGGGGTCCGCCAGCTCCGGATCGCGCCGGCGCTTGAGCCAGAGGAGCCCCGCGGGACCGACGAGCAGCCCGATGCCGCCCGCCGTTCCCAGGACGACCGGCACGCTCCAGAACGGGTAAGGCGCCTTCCAGCCCAGGACGTAGTGGTAGAGCGTCGCGGTGCTGGTGGCCGCGAAGCACAGCAGGAACCCGTAGAACGTGAGGTGGTGGAAACGCCGCCGGGCGAAGGACGGCACCTCGTCCGGGTACGTGCAGCCATCCCCGCCGCCGTCGAGGTACTTGAGCGTGAGCGCGTCGCCGAGCGCGCTCCCCGTCGTCGCCGGCGCCGCGAAGTCGCCCGGCTCCTCGCCCATGTCCGGCCAGAAGCGCACGAAGCCCATCGCGAGGGCGAGCACGACGAAGGCGGACACGGTCCCGAAGACGGCCACCATCGCGTTGTGCGGGATCACTGCGTAGAACGAGCCCTGCGAGTCCGAAAAAGCCGTGAGGAGCCGCGCGGGCTCCGCGACCAGCGCCGCGAAGAGCAGCATGAAGGCGAGGCTCGCCGCCAGCGCGAGGCTCGTGACGAGGCCGTTCGCGTCGAAGGCGCGGGCGAGGAACCCCGGCCACGCGTACTTGCGGTACGTCTGCGCTCGAGCCTGCGCCATCAGGCGCGGGAAATTGAGCCCGAACTCGTGCGGCGGCGCGTACTGGCAGGCATACAGGCACGAGCCGCAGTTGTGGCACAGGTTCGCGAGGTAATGGACGTCGCTCTCGTTGAAGGCGAGCCGGCGCTGCAGCGCCGGGAACACCGCGCAGTAGCCCTCGCAATAGCGGCAGGCGTTGCAGATCGCGAGGACGCGCTGCGCTTCCTCGACCAGTTCCGGAAGGGACTTCATGTCCCTGGCGGCGGGTTCGCCGGCCACGTTCTCAGCCACGGACATGGCGCGCGGCCTCCTCGCCCGCGATGCGCCCGAAAGTGGTGCCGATGGCCATGCCGATGCCGGCGAGGTAGCCCTTGCCGAGAATGTTGCCGGCCATGATTTCGCCCGCGGCCCAGACGTTGGCCGCCGGCTTGCCGTCCGCGAGGATCATTCGCGCCCTCTCGTCGATCGCGACCCCGAGATAGGTGAAGGTGATGCCCGGCCGCAGCGGGTAGGCGTAGAACGGCGGCGTGTCGAGAGCGCGCGCCCAGTGGGTCTTGGCGGGCGCGATGCCCTCGGTGCGGCAGTCGTCCTGGACCGTGTGGTCGAAGGTGCCCGGGCGGACGGCGGCGTTGAACTCCCCGATCGTCTTCTCCAGGGCGGCCGGGTCGAGCCCGAGCTTGCCCGCCAGCTCGCGCACGGTCTGCGCCTTCTCCGGCGGGAACACCGGCGGCATGAACTTGCCCATCGACTTCGCGTCGATGATGGAATAGCCGATCTGGTCGGGCTGGCCGGCCACGAGCCGCCCCCAGATCGCGTAGCGCTTGGGCCAGAAATCCTCGCCCTCGTCGTAGAAGCGCTGCGCGTCCCGGTTGACGACGATGCCCAGCGAGACCGCGTCCACGCGCGTCACGATCCCGCCGTCGTACCGCGGCGAGCGCGCGTCGATGGCGACGCAGTGCCCCTGCGTGGGGTCGCTCACCTGTTTCGCGCCCTGGGCGAGCAGCAGCTTCAGCACCTTGCCCATGTTGTAGGGCGTGCCGCGCACGATGAAATTGTCGGCCGGAGGGCCCCACGCTTCCCGAAGCCACGCGAGGTTCGATTCGAACCCGCCGGCCGCGACGACGACCGCCTTCGCGCGGATCTCGTGCCGCGCGCCCCGGCATTGCACGGTGACCGACGACAGCCGGTCGCCGTCCAGGGCGAGGTCGACCACTTCCGTCTCGTAGGCGACCTCCACGCCGAGGGCGGCGGCCGAGCGGAAATAGGCGTTCACCAGCGCCTTGCCGCCGCCGAGAAAGAACGCGTTGGTGCGCGACAGGTGCAGCGTCCCGCCCAGCGGCGCCTGGAAGCGCACGCCGTGCGCCTTCATCCACGGCACGTGGCGCTCGGTCCGGCGGATCGTCATGCGGGCGAGCGTCTCGTCGGTGAGCCCGCCGGTCACCTTGAGGAGATCCTGCCAGTACTCCTCCTCCGGGTAGGACTCGGTGAGCGGCTCGAGCGGCCCCTCGTGCATCGTGCGCATGTTGCGCGTGTGCCGGCTGTTGCCGCCGCGGAACGCGACGGGCGCCGACTCCAGCATCAGCACGGATGCGCCGGCCTCGCGCGCGGTGATGGCGGCACACAGCGCCGCGTTGCCGCCGCCGAGCACCAGGACGTCGAAAGTGCGGGCCGTGTGCACGGGCGGTCAGGTCTCGAGCATCAGGCCCAGGCGCGCACGGTAGGCCGCGCGGATGTGGGCGCGGGCGGCGGCGGAGGCCGCCTCCGCGTCGTGGCGCGCGATGGCTTCCACGATGGCGTCGTGCTCGGCGCGCGCGGTCGCGGGACGGCCGGCGATGGCGAGCGTGGTCTGGCCCAGCAGCACCATCGACTGGCGCAGCGAGTGCACGGCGCGCATGAGGAAGCGGTTGTGGGCGCAGCGGAACATGCCCTCGTGGAAGAGGCGGTTGACGCGCGCGAGCCGCGCCGGGTCGTCGCCGACCTCGCGGTCGCGCTGGGCGAGCTCCCTCAGGGCGTCGATCTCGGCGTCCGAGGCGTGCCGCGCGGCGAGCCCCGCGGCGGTGCCCTCGAGCACCTCGCGCATGACGTAGAGCTCGGCCACCAGGCCGTGGTCGAGTTCGGCGACTATCATCCCGCGCGACGGATCGCGCGCGATGAGCCCTTCTCCCTCCAGCCGGCCCAGCGCCTCGCGAATGGGCGTGCGGCTGGCGCCCACCCATTCCGAGAGCTCGATCTCCCGAAGCCGCGAGCCGGGCTTGAGCGTGCCGTCCTCGATGGCCCCGAAGAGCGCGTCGTAGGCGAGGTCTCCGCGCGAGGCGCGGACCGCGCCGGGCTTGGCGCGGCGCGCGGGTTTCTTGCTGGCGGGCGGCTTCTTCGGCCGGGTCATCGGCGGCGGGGAGCGTCGGATTGACATGGGGACATGATTGTATACAATCGTATACTGCTTTCGCCGGCCCGACAACAAGCCCCGAGGAGAGTCCCATGAAACGCCTGCTGCTCGCCGCAGCCGCCCTGGCATTCGCCGCCACCGCCGCCGCGCAATCCGATTTCCCGACCCGCACGATCACCATGCTGGTGGGCTTCGCTCCCGGGGGCGCCACCGACACGGCGGCGCGGATCATCGCGAAGAAGATGTCCGAGAACCTCGGCCAGACGGTGGTGGTCGAGAACAAGCCCGGCGCCGGCGGCAACATCGCCCACCAGGCCGTGGCCACGGCCAACCCCGACGGATACACCATCCTGCTGGGCTCGGTCGGCCCGCTGGCCGTCGCGCCGCACCTCATCGCGAAGCTTCCCTACGACCCGCTGAAGGACCTGGCCCCGCTCACGATGGCGGTCAACTTCCCGAACGTGCTCGTCGTGCACAACGGCGTGCCGGCCAGGACGCTCGCCGAATACGTGGCGCTGGCGAAGGCGAAGCCGGGCGCGCTCGACTATGCCTCCACCGGCGTGGGCAGCGCCTCGCACCTCGCGGGCGAGCTCTTCAACCAGCGCGCGGGCGTGAACATCGTCCACATCCCCTACAAGGGCGGCGGGCCGGCCATGACCGACCTCCTCGGCGGGCGCGTCGGGGCGTACTACTCGACCCACTCGACGGCCGGTCCGCACATCGAGGCGGGAAAGCTGCGCGCCCTCGCCGTCACGGGCCTCAAGCGATCCTCCTTCCTGCCCAACGTGCCCACGATCGCGGAATCCGGCTATCCGGGCTTCGAGGCCAGCAACTGGTATGCCTTCGTGACCTCGGCGAAGGTCCCGGCGCCCATCCTCGACCGCCTGAACAAGGAACTGGTCAAGGCGCTCAACGCGCCCGAGGTGAAGGAGCAGCTTGCCAAGCACTTCCTCGAGCCCAGCCCCGGCACGCGCGAGGAGCTCGCGAACTACATCAAGAGCGAATACGACAACTGGGGCCGCGTCGTGAAGAAGGCCGGCATCACCGCCAACTGATCGCCCGCGCCTTGAGCCCGACGCTCACCGAGGCCGCGCTCGGGGAACTGGCGGCCGACGCTCTCGCCGGGCTGGGCCTCGATCGCCGGGACGCGGCCGATTGCGCGCGCATCCTCGTGCTGGGCGAGTTGATGGGGCTCTCCACGCATGGCGTCGCGCGCATCGAGTCCTACGGCGAGCGCCTGGACCTGGGCGGCATCAAGGCGCGTCCGTCCATCCGCGTCGAGCGCGTGGCGCCGGCGATCGCGAAGGTCGACGGCGACAACGGCGTGGGGCCTCTCGTGGGCATGCGCGCGCTGCAGGCGGCGATGGGGCTCGCGCGAGAGACGGGCGTAGGCATCGTGTTCGCCCGCGCGAGCAACCATTTCGGCCCGGTGGCGCCCTACTCCCTCATCGCCGCCGAGGCGGGGTTCGCGAGCATCATCGGCAGCAACGCCTCGACCACCATCGCCGCCTGGGGCGGCCGCGACGCGCGCCTGGGCAACAGCCCCGTCGGCTTCTGCGTGCCCAACCCCGGCGGTCAGCCGGTCCTCCTCGACATGGCGCTGTCCGTGGTCGCCCGCGCCAAGATCCGCAATGCCGCGAAGCGCGGCGAGGCCATCCCTCCCACCTGGGCCACGGACAGGGACGGCAAGCCCACGACCGACCCGAACGCCGCGCTCGAGGGCTTCCTGCTGCCGATCGGCGGACACAAGGGCTACGGCCTCGCGCTCATCGTGGACCTCTTCGCGGGCCTGCTGTCGGGCGCCGCGTTCCTCACGCACGTGAGCTCGTGGTCCGACAACCCGGAGGCGCCCTCCGACCTGGGCCACTTCTTCTTCCTCATCGACGCGGCGCGCCTGGGCCCTGCGGATTGGCTTGCCGATCGCATGCGCGACTTCGCCGCGATCATCCACGACACGCCGCCCGCCGACCCGGCTTCCCCCGTCCTCCTGCCCGGCGAGATCGAGCTGGGCCGCCTCGAGCGCCA
>JAGRPO010000234.1 GCA_019449455.1 Betaproteobacteria bacterium
CCGGGCAGACGAGGTTGCCGACGTTCTCGATCATGACCACCGAGTCCTCGGCGGGCGCGAGGTGCTCGAGGGCGTGGCCGACCATGTGCGCGTCGAGGTGGCAGCCCTTGCCGGTGTTCACCTGCACGGCCCTGGCGCCCGTGGCGCGGATGCGCTCCGCGTCGTTGGAGGTCTGCTGGTCGCCTTCGACCACCGTGATCGGGATGTCGCCGGCCAGTCGCTTGATCGTCTCCACGAGGAGCGTGGTCTTGCCGGACCCGGGGCTGGAGACGAGGTTCAGCGCAAAGATGCCCTTCGCCGTGAATTGGCGGCGGTTGGCGTTGGCCTCCGCGTCGTTCTTCGCGAGGATGTCGCGCTCGACCGCGACCGCGCGGTCCGCCGGGACGCCCGTGGCGTGCGAATGCGCCGGCTGGCCGTCGTGGTGGCGATGCCCGTGGTCGTGGCCGTGCGCATGGTCGTGATCATGGCCGTGGGCGTGGGCCTTGCCGTCGATCTTCACTTCGTCCGTTCCGCATCCGCAGGTCGTGCACATGTTCGTCTCCAACGTTGAGGGGCCTGGCACCGCGCGGTGTCACGCCCCGAAAAGTTCCTTGACCCGCATCTCGGTGCCGCCGTTGACCTGCAATTGCGTGCCGCCGCAGCGGGGGCAAGGTTCGCCGCGCGCCGAGAGCGACACCGTGGCCGAGCAGCCGAAGCACCAGGCCGTGCCCGGGGTTTCCTCGATCGCGAGGGCCGCGCCTTCGGCGAGGCTGCCGCGCACCACGGCGTCGAAGCAGAAGCGCAGCGCCTCGGTCTCGACCGCCGCGAGCCGCCCGATCTCCAGCCGCACCTCGCGCACGCGGCGCAGGCCTTCGCGGCGCGCGCTTTCCTCGACGATGCCGAGCACGCTTTCGGCGATCGACATCTCATGCATGGCCGGCCTCGTAGCGCACGCCGACGCAGGGGTCGAGGGAAGCGACGAGCCAGCGCACCTCGCGCTCCAGGCGCGCCCCGTCGTCCGCGGCAAGCGTCATCGCGGCCCGCGTGAAGGCCCCGGCCGGATGGAAGTTCCACTCCGTGGGCGCGACGATGCGGTAGGCGTCGATGCGCTCTCCCGCGAGGCGGACGCGGTGAACGAGCAGCCCGCGTGCCGTGTCCACCCACGAGACCGAGCTGGCGCCCTCCAGCTTCACCGCGCCATGCCGGCCACCGGGTGCTTCCAGCGCCGCGGCCATCTCCACGAGCCGCGCCACGAGCCTGGCGCCCACACCCCGGCCCCACGTCGCGATTGCCGCGGCGACGAGCGGATGACCCGCGACCCGGGCGATCGCCCCCGTCTCCCGCGCCTGCGCCTGCCAGCTTGGGACGTCGTCGAAGCCGGCGTCGGCGTCGATGGCGGGCGCGAGGCTCTCCGCGACCCACGCATCTCCCCCCGCCGGCAGGAACGCGACGTCGGTCGCCCCGAGCGCCGCGTGCTCCTCGAGAACCTGCGCCGCGACTCCGGCGGCCGGCGTGCCCGCAATTCGGGTCCACGCGCGGAACGCCTCCACCGAATCGATGGCGAGGAATGCCTCGGGCGAGCAGCCGAAGACCGAGTCCCTCGCCCAGGCGACGGCTTCGCCGCGTGCGCGCGCAGGATCGTCGCGATCGCCGGCCTCGAGCAGCGGCGCGAGCGCTCGGCGCCCGCGGGCCAGCGCTTCGACCTGCGGCGCGCGCCCGGCGAGCTTCGGCCAGTCCACGAGAAGCCGCCAGGCGTGTTCCTGGATCGTTTCCGCGGCGATGCGCGCGTCGCGCGCCGCGCGGCATTCGGCGGAAACGCGATCGCCCCGCGCCGCCTCGACGGCGGCATCGGCCGCGATGGCCTGCGAGCGGCCGCAAATGGCGAAGAGCGCGCCGGCGAGCGCGCCGGCTTCGCTCGCGTCGCGCCCGGCAAAAAGGCGCCCGGCCACGCGCGGACGCTCCGATCGGGCCTGCGCCCGCTTCACGCGTCCGTCCCCGGTCTCGATGCGCACGACCAGCTCACCCTCGATCGCCATGGCTCGTCCCCGCGAACCGGC